>CAVEYT010000044.1:0-8924 GCA_963619995.1 Acutalibacteraceae bacterium
GCCTTTCCGAATCCGGCGAGGTGCTGCTAACGCCGGAGGGCCGGGAGCCCGTTTCTATTTCAAAGGAAAAAATCGCACAGATGCGTTTGCACGTGACGTTTTAATAAGGAGGCAGAAAAAATCGTGAACGAACAACTTTTGCAGGCAGTGGAAATTTTGGTGAAGACGAAGAAAGTCCCGGAAGCGGTGGTTTTCGACGCGTTGGAATCGGTCTTTTTGACGGCGTACAAGCGGGAGAAAAATTCCGGGGAAACGATTTCCGTCAGCATCGATCGGCAGACGGGCGATTACCACATTTACGCGGAGAAACGGGTCGTGGACGCGATCTCGGAGGCGCCGGAGGAAGCGGCGAACGAGATTTCGACGGAGGATGCGAAGAAAATCAATGCGGCGTATGAGCCGGGAGATATCCTGCACGTCGATGTGACGCCGAAGGATTTCGGTCGGACGGCGGCGCTGGCGGCCAAGCAAGTCTTGATTCAAAAGATGCGCGAGGCGGAGCGCGGTTTCATTTATGAGGAATTCTCCGCGCGCGAAGGCGATATCATCACGGGCACGGTGAAATGGATGGACGCGCGCACGGTGTATGTCGATTTGGGGCGCATCGAAGGGATGCTGCCGCTGCCGGAGCAGATCGAAGGGGAAACGTTCGAGAAGGGGCAGACGATTCGTTGTGTCGTCTTGGAAGTACGCAAGACAACGAAGGGGCCGGAAATTATTTTGTCGCGGACGAATGCGGCGTTCCTGAAGCGTCTTTTCGAGCTGCAAGTACCGGAAATTTACAGCGGCACGGTGGAGATTAAATCGGTGGCACGGGAAGCCGGTTCGCGGTCGAAAATTTCCGTCTATGCGATGGATCCCACGGTCGATCCGGTCGGCGCGTGCGTGGGGCCGAAAGGGCAGCGCGTGCAGAATGTCGTGGATGAGCTTCGCGGTGAAAAGATTGATATTGTCTGCTGGGACGAAGACCCGGCGCTGTATATCGCCAATGCCCTGTCGCCGGCGAATGTCTTGACGGTGGCGGTCGATGAAGAGCAAAAAGCGTCGTATGTCGTCGTGGAAGATTACCAGTTGTCGCTGGCGATTGGGAAATCCGGACAGAATGCACGGCTGGCGGCGCGGCTCACGGGCTGGAAGATTGATATCAAGAGCCAGACGCAGGCGATTGAAGAAGGGATGCTGGAGCCGGAAGAGGACGGCGATATTTTGAGCGATATCGAGGCGGCCGGTGAAGGAGAATAATATATGAAAGTCAGAAAAATTCCGATGCGCAAATGCGTCGGTTGCGGGGAGCTCAAGACGAAGAAAGAGCTCATCCGCATCGTCGCGATGCCCACGGGTGAAATCGAAGTCGACAAGACGGGAAAGAAATCGGGCCGAGGCGTCTACATTTGCGACAGCCTCGCGTGCTTCGAAGCCGCGTATAAAAATCACGGCCTGGAGCGGTCCTTGAAGCGTCCCGTTTCCGATGACGTGTACCAAGCTTTGAAGGAAGGGCTCTCATGAAAGAGCGGGTCTACCAATTTTTGGGGCTGGGACAAAAAGCCGGCTACATTCTCTCGGGAGACACCCAAATCCGAGACGGTGTGCGGCGAGGGAAAGGAAAGCTCCTCATCTTGGCGACCGATGCCGCAAGGCGCACCGCTGAAAATTACGAAGCACTTTCGGCGGCTCATCACATTCCCGTGTGCTGTTTCGGGGAGAAAGAAGCACTCGGTCATATATTGGGGAAAACGGAGCGAACGGCGCTGCTCGTCACGAATATGAAATTCAGCAAAGCCGTTCTCCGAAAATTGGAAACCGAACAGGAGGAGCGCGTATGGCAAAATACAGAATCTACGAATTAGCCAAGCAGTACAATAAATCCAACGAGGAGATTATCAAAATTTTGAACGGGCACAACATTGAAGTGTCCAAAGCGGCGAACAGCGTCGACGAGGCGGCCAAAGACATTTTGGATAAGGAATTTTCCGGTGCGACGCAGCCGAAAAAGCCGCAGTTCCGCGTCGTTCGTTTCGATAAGAAGGCGCAGGAACAGAAACGGACGTCGTACTCTTCGTATTCTTCGGACGTCGGTGAGCATGCCGCCTCCGCAGAAAAGAAACAGGATGTGCCGGAAAAGACGCCTCAGGCAAAACAGAAAGAAATGCCGCCAAAGAAAACGGAGGAAGCGCCGAAAAAGAAACCGGAAGAAACTCCGCGCAAAGAGAATCGTGCCGGCGAAAAGCCCCATCACACGACGCCTCCGGCGAGCAAAGAGAATGCGCGTCGCGATCCGCCTGAGCCGGAGAATCGCGATGCGGCGAAACCGGCGAAGCGCTACGGCCCGGGGTATCGTCCTTCCGGCGAGAATACCGTTCGCCGCGAAGGGGATCGCCGTCAAGGAGGCGAACGCCGCCAAGACGGACGGCCGCAAGGGCAGAGAACCGGAGGCGACCGTCCCGGTTTCCGGAAAGACGGAGATCGCCAGCAGGGGCAGAGACCGCAGCAGGGCGGCGCACCGAGACGGGATCGCCCCATGGAAACGGAGACGCCGAAGCAGGAGCCGTCCGCCCTTCGTCGTGACAAGAGCGCCAAAAAGAAATCCGGCAAGAAAGATTTCGAGCGCAGCCGTCGCGAAAAAGAGGGCAGCTCCCTCATGGCGCAGTCTTTGAAACAGAATAAAAAGAAAAAGCACGGCACGGAGAAAAAAGCGGCCGCGTATCCGACGGAAGTCGTCATGCCGCCGTCCGTCACCGTCAAGGAACTCGCCGAACTGTTCGGACGCGAAGTCAGCGAAGTCATCATGCAGCTCATGAAGCTCGGCATCATGGCGACAATCAACCAGAATGTCGATCCCGACGCGGCGCTCCTTTTGGCCGACGAATTCGGCGTCACCGTCACGGAAGCGGAAAAAGGTGCCGACCCGACGGAATACACGCCGGAAGAAGACGATCCGCGTTTCCTCAAAGACCGTCCGCCCGTCGTCACCATCATGGGACACGTCGACCACGGGAAGACGACGCTGTTGGATGCGCTCCGGGAAACGAATGTCGCGGCGCACGAAGCCGGTGGCATCACGCAGCGCATTGGCGCGTATCAGATTCGGTACAAAAACGAAAAGATTACATTCCTCGATACGCCGGGGCACGAAGCTTTCACCGCCATGCGAACCCGCGGCGCGCAGCTGACGGATATCGCCGTCATCATCGTCGCGGCCGACGACGGCGTCATGCCGCAGACGATCGAAGCGATTCACCACGCGAAAAATGCGGAAGTGCCGATTCTGGTCGCCATCAATAAGATTGATAAACCCGGCGCGAGCCCGGACCGCATCAAAGAAGAACTCAGCCAGCACGGACTTTTGAGCGAAGATTGGGGCGGCGACGTCATCATGGTGCCGATTTCCGCCAAGAAACGCATCGGCCTCGAAGAACTGTTGGACAATATTCTTCTCGTCGCCGAAATGGAAGAACTTAAAGCGAATCCGAAGCGCGAAGCCTACGGCATTGTCGTGGAAGCGCAGCTCGACAAAGGTCGCGGTCCCGTCATGAATGTCCTCGTACAGAACGGGACGCTTCACGCGGGTGACGGGATTCTCGCAGGGAAATCCTGGGGCCGCGTCCGCGCCATGACGAATGAGCAGGGCCGGAAAATGAAAGATGCGACGCCGTCGACGCCGGTCGAAATCCTCGGCATGGACAGCGTGCCGGAAGCCGGCGATCATTTCTACGTCATGGACGAAAGAAAGGCGAGAGAAATCGCCGAGAAACGCGCCGCCCGCGCCAAGGAAGAAGAGCAGCGCCATGTCCAGAAAGTCACCCTCGACAATATTTTTGAAAAGATTGCCGAAGGCGAAATGAAGAAACTCGACATCATCATCAAGGCCGACGTCCAAGGCTCCGTCGAAGCGCTCCAGCAATCGCTGCTCGGAATCAAGAGCGAGAAGGTCAGCATTTCCGTCGTCCACAGCGCCGTCGGCGCCATCAGCGAATCGGACGTCATGCTCGCCAGCGCCTCGAACGCGCTCATCCTCGGTTTCAATGTCCGTCCCGATGCGAACGCGCGGAAACTCGCGGAGACGGAGAAAGTCGATATCCGTCTCTACCGCGTCATTTACGATGCGATTGACGACATCAAAGCGGCCATGACGGGGCTGCTCGCGCCGAAGATTCGCGAAGAAGTGACGGGACACGCCGAAGTGCGCCAAGTCATCCGCACGCCGAAAGTCATCGTCGCCGGTTCCTACGTCACGGACGGGAAAATTTACGGAAACAGTCTCCTCCGCCTCGTGCGCGACGGCATCGTCATCCACGAAGGAAAGATTGCCTCGCTTCGCCGTTTCAAAGACGACGTCAAAGAAGTCGCGGAAGGCTACGAATGCGGGATTGCCATCGACAGCTATCGCGACGTCAAGGAAGGCGATCAGATCGAAGCGTACAAGCTGACCGAAGAAGCGGCCGTCTTGGAATAAAGGAAACGGGTACTCGGGAATTTTGGTGATATTTACATATTTCTGTTGACTTTTAAAACAGAAAGCGGTAAAATATTTCCTGCGAGACTTGTCCGGAGACCACTAGCCCCGGAGGATGGATGGGATCTTGCGTTCCGATTTTTGTGGGAGGAAAAAGAATGAAAGATACATTTATGGCCAATTCGAGCAATATCACTCGGAAATGGTACATTGTCGATGCCGAAGGCAAGACGCTCGGGCGCCTGGCCGCCAGCGTGGCGGAAGTCCTTCGGGGAAAGAATAAAGTCACATTTACGCCGCATGTCGACACCGGCGATTATGTCATTGTCATCAATGCGGACAAAGTCGTTCTGACCGGGAAGAAATTGACGGATAAGATTTATTTCCGTTATACCGGATACGTCGGCGGCGATCGCTACACGAAAGCCGGCGATATGCTGAAATACAAACCGGTGAAAATGGTCGAGCATGCCATCCGCGGGATGCTTCCGAAGAACAAGCTCGGCGATCAGATGTATAGAAAGCTCCATGTGTATGCCGGAAACGAGCATCCGCATGCCGCACAGCAGCCGGAAGCGCTGACATTTGATATTCGCTGAGAACGGAAAGGAAGGGTACAAACATGGCAGAAGCTACTTACTACGGCACGGGCCGCAGAAAAACATCCGTTGCCAGAGTCCGTCTGGTTCCGGGACAGGGAAATATTACCATCAATGGGCGTGCGCTCAATGATTATTTCGATTTGAAGACGCTGGAACTCATTATTAAGCAGCCGCTCGAACTCACGGGCACGACGGCGGCTTACGATGTCATCGCCAATGTCAAGGGCGGCGGCCGCACAGGTCAGGCCGGTGCGATTCGCCACGGCATCAGCCGCGCGCTTTTGGAAGTCGACGAAGATTACAGAAAACCTCTGAAGAGCGCCGGTTTCCTCACGCGCGATCCGCGTATGAAAGAACGTAAGAAATACGGTCTCAAGAAAGCACGCAGAGCGAGCCAGTTCTCCAAGCGTTAATCCGAAAAGAAAAAGATGTGTGGATTATCCGCACATCTTTTTTTGTGCGCGTGATACAATGTATACAGTTTTTAGAAACCGCCGATGCAACCGAAGAATCTGATCTTGCGCGCTGCAGAGAAGGCGCACCGTTTCAACTCAAAAAGACTCTCGTAAAAAAAAGCGAGAGTCTTTTTTTAGTGAAAAATTTTCCGAAAAAACATTGACAAATATAGCATTCTATTTATACTGATATTAATTCTTTTGGAAGATGGCGAGCTTTTTGTTTGATATATAAGGAGGGCGACATGGGTAAGAAATGGTGGGGGCTCCTGTTGGTCGGGCTCTTGGCGATTGGCGGCGGTTGGTATTATCATTCGTCCGCGCAGGCGAAGACACAGGACGCGTACACGCTGGGCGCGGTGACGAAGGGAAATATTTCCGTCACGATCGATGCGACGGGGACGATTGAGCCGGTCGAGAGCGTCGATTTGTCGGCGACGGTCTCCGGGACGCTGCAGGAAGTCTTGGTGAAACAGAATGAAGCGGTGAAGAAGGGGCAGACGATTGCGGTCATTGAATCGAAGGCGGCGACGTCGGCTTTGAAGCAGGCGGAGAATACGCTCGCGAATAAGGAATCGTATTTCAATCGTCTGAATAAACTCTACGAAGACGGCGCGATTTCCTATCAGGACATGGACAATGCGCGGCTCGAGTATCTGAACAGCCAGGCGGCGTACGACAAGGCGCAGGCGGATGTGAACGATACGATCATTTACGCGCCGATGGACGGGACGATTATCGGCGAACCGATGAAAGCGGGCGCGACGGTCTCGCAAGGGCTCTCCAGCCAGATGATCATCGCCACCGTCGCCGATTTGTCGGAGATGGAAATCCAGCTTCTGGTCGACGAGACGGACATCGGGGAAATTTCCCTGGGGCAGGGCGTGGAATTTACGGTCGATGCGTATCCGGAGCGGACGTTCCACGGCGTCGTGGACAATATTTCCAAGAAGGAAACGTCCTCTTCGTCCTCGTCTTCGTCGTCGGTCGTGTATTACACGGTGTACGTGACGATCAATCGCGACGAGCTCGAAGGGCTGTATCCGTCGATGACGGCGCGCGCGGAAATCAAGGGCCGGGAAACGAAAGACGCGCTCATTGTGCCGGTGACGGCGATCCGGAGCGATGCGACGGGCTCGTATGTGTATAAAAAAGAAGGCACGGGCGTCGAAAAAGTGTATGTGACGACGGGCATTACGACCAATTCGCAAGTGGAGATTACAAAAGGGCTCTCGGAAGGGGATGAAATCGTCGTGTCCGGGACGGTCGCGCAGGAGACGACGACGAAATCGGCGAAGAACAGCCGTCCGGGGCCGGGGTTCTGATCATGGCGGAGGCAAACAATGCGCCGGAGGAGGTCATCCGTCTCACGCACATCGGAAAATCGTATTATCTGGGAAACAATCAGGAAGTCCCGGTGCTGCGCGATATCAATCTTTCCGTCCGGCGCGGGGAATTCGTGTCCATCATGGGACCGTCCGGCGCAGGGAAATCCACGCTGATGAACATCTTGGGCTGCCTCGACCGGCCGACGAAGGGCTCGTATCTCTTGGGCCATGAGGAAGTCGCGAACCAGACGGACGACGAGCTGGCGTATACGAGAAACAAGAGAATCGGTTTCGTCTTTCAATCATTCAATCTCCTGCCGCGCCTTTCGACCGTCGACAATGTCATTTTGCCGATGGTGTACGGAAATGTCTACAAGAGCGAGCGACGGAAACGGGCGGTGGCGATGCTGGAAAGTCTGGGGCTGGGGGATCGCATCGATCATATGCCGAACGAACTCTCCGGCGGGCAACGGCAGCGCGTGGCGATAGCGCGGGCACTCATCAATGATCCCGCCATCATCATGGCCGACGAACCGACGGGAAATCTGGACAGCAAATCGACGACGGACGTCATGAATCTTTTCACCGAGCTCTATCAATCGGGCAAAACGGTGCTCTTGGTCACGCATGAGCTCGACGTGGCCGATTACGCGACGCGGCACGTCATCTTGTCCGACGGCGCCATCAGCAAAGACGTGAGGGGGCATCTCCTATGACAAGCATTTACTGGGAAAGCGTCCTCATGGCGTGGGAATCCATCGTCGCGTCCAAGCTCCGCTCGCTTCTGACCATGCTGGGGATTATCATCGGCGTCGCGGCCGTGATTGCGCTCATGTCCTTGGGCTACGGCGTGCGCGAAAACATCGAGAGCAATATTTCCTCTCTCGGCTCCAATCTTTTGACCGTCATGCCCGGCACGAGCCGCAAACCCGGCGTGCGTCCGGCGGCGGGCTCTATGGAAACTTTGACATACAAAGATTACCTGGCGGTCAAGAACCTGCCGAATATTTCCCACAGCTCGCCCATGGTGCGCAGCAGCTACGTCGTCGTCGCAGGAAACAAAAACTGGACGACCACGGTCTACGGCGTCACGTCCGAATACAAGGACGTCGCGAGCCTCGATGTGACGGAAGGGCGCTACTGGACGGAAAAAGAATTTGAAGGGCGCGAGCGCGTCGCCGTGATTGGAAAAACCATCGCGGACAATCTTTTTGCGGGCGAAAGTCCCATCGGCCAGAAACTCCGCATCAACAACGATCCCTTCACCGTGATCGGCGTCTTGGAAGAAAAGGGCTATTCCTTCTCCGACCAGGACGACCGCATTCTCTGCCCGTTTTCCACGGTGCAGGAACGCATGATGGGCATCACGTACTTAAATTCCATCACGCTCACGACGGCGTCGTCGGACGTCATGAGCCAAGCGGAAACGGACATCACGAATCTCCTCCGGACGCGGCATCGCCTGGCGGCGACGGCGGATAACGATTTTAGCATCAACAATTCGCAGGACATTTTGGAAACGATGGAAAGCACGACGCAATCGCTGACGATATTTCTGGGCAGCATTGCGGCGATTTCCCTCGTCGTCGGCGGGATCGGCATCATGAATATCATGCTCGTCTCCGTGACGGAGCGCACGAAGGAAATCGGGATTCGCAAGGCTTTGGGCGCGACGTATGAAATGATCGTCGTGCAGTTTCTGATCGAAGCCGTGACGATCAGCATCGCGGGCGGCCTCATCGGCATTTTGCTCGGCGTCATCACGGCGAAAATCATCCCGCTCATCGTGGGCATGAATACGGTCATCACCGCGACGCCCATCGTCGGCTCCTTCCTTTTCTCCGTCGCGATAGGTCTCATTTTCGGTCTGTACCCGGCGCAGAAAGCGGCGAAACTGAATCCGATTGACGCGCTGCATTATGAGTAGGGCAGGGGCGGGGGTTTTGGCGTGATCGGCTTTTGCGGCAGACGCGAGATAGTTATTAGCTGTTAGCTGCTAGCTGTTAGATTTTGGTGGCTCATAGAGGTCGAGACGTCAGACATCAGACGGTCAGACGTCAGACTTTAGCGGTGTCGCTTCGCGACA
>CAVEYT010000045.1:0-8854 GCA_963619995.1 Acutalibacteraceae bacterium
TGCAGGTGTGCGACGTGTCGCCAAAATACCCGCAGGGGCAAGGATTCATGGCGGCAATCAAAATGAAATGGGACGGATAGGAAAAAGCGGCGTTGATACGGGAAATATGAACCACGCGGTCTTCGAGCGGCTGGCGGAGGACTTCGAGCACCGTGCGCGGAAATTCCGGGAGTTCATCGAGGAAGAGGACGCCGCGATGCGCCAGCGTCACTTCACCGGGACGCGGAATCGTGCCGCCGCCGATGAGACCGGCCATCGAGATGGTGTGATGAGGACTCCGGAACGGGCGTTCGGAAAAAATTTCTTTGGCCTTGAAAAGTCCCGCGACGCTGTAAATTTTCGTCACTTCCAAAGCTTCTTCGCGTGTCATGGGCGGCAGAATCGTCGTAATGCGCCGCGCGAGCATCGTTTTGCCCGAGCCGGGCGGGCCGGACATGATGAGATTGTGCGCGCCGGCAGCTGCGATTTCCATCGCCCGTTTCGCGACAAGCTGTCCTTGCACCTCCGCAAAATCCACGTCCGAGACGATTGTTTCCTTATTTTGCGACGGGATGGCCGGTGAAAGCGCGTGGCGTCCGTTCAAAAATTCCACGACGTCCGCGAGCGTCTTTACGGCGTACACTTGCGCGTGCTCGACGAGAAGCGCTTCATCGGCCGATTCCGGCGCGACGAAATACGTGTCATAGCCCGCTTCTTGCCCCGCGAGCACCATGGACAAGATGCCGGGCACCGGACGAATTTCCCCTTTGAGCGAGAGTTCGCCGATGAAAAGCGCCTTTTGCACCACTTCCGCCGGGACTTGATCGCTGGCCGTCAAAATCCCAATCGCGATGGGAAGGTCGAGCCCCGAGCCGTCTTTTTTTAGGTCGGCCGGAGCCAAATTCACCGTGATTTTGTACGGCGGGAAACGGTAGCCCGAATTGCGGATGGCCGAGCGGACGCGCTCCTTGGATTCCTTGACGGACGCGGCCGGCAGCCCCACGATTTCAAAAGCCGGGAGCTGTGAGCTGATGTCGACCTCGACGGTGATGATGTGGCCGGAAAGACCGAATGTGACGGAACCGAAAGCTTGTGCAAACATACTGTTTCCTACTTTCTTCAGACGGGCTTGCGCCGAAATTTTATGAAACGGTCTCTTTCCTGCGATATTTCAGAGCGGAGACGGACAAGAGACAGATTTCCAAAAGACCGATGACGAGAAGGCCGTCCGCCGTGCCGATGGCTTCGATGATGCTGCTCACCAAGAGGCTGCCGAAGGGCGCGCTTCCCAAGAAAACGAATGTGTAAAGACTCATGACGCGGCCGAGATACGCGGGATCCGTGGCCAGCTGAATGGACGTGTTGCAATTGATGAGAAACAGAATGAGGAAGAAACCCATCGCCGCAAAGAGCGCCATCGCGAGCCAGAAGGACGAGATGCGGGAGACCAGCACCATCAAGACGCCCGTCGATACGGCGAAACCGAAGAGCGAGCGCCGATCCGTGCGTTTCCGACCGGCCGCCGACAAAAGACCGCTTGTGAGCGAGCCGCAGCCAATCGCAAAAAGAATCGTGCCGAAGCCGTCCACGCCGCGATGCAGGACCGCGTCGGAAAAAAGCGGCCCATAGGTACCGAAATTCATGATGAGAGAGGAAACAATCGCCAGCATGCAGAGATTTCCCATGACGAGCGGATTGTTTTTCGCTTGCAGGAACCCGTCGCGAATTTCCTCGCGCGCATTTTTCCGCGTCTCCGTATGCACCGGTTCGTTCACGCGGATCCGCAAATACATGATGAAAATGGGAAGCAACGAGACCGCATTCAAAAAGAATGCCGTGCCGTAGTCCATATGTGCCAAGAGCACCGCGGCCAAAAGCGGCCCGGCCATGCGCGTGATATTGAAATTGGCCGAATTGAGCGCCATCGCGCTGTGCAAATGTTTCTTCTCGACCAGACACGGCAGAAACGAAAGCCGCGTCGGCATATCAATGGCGTCAATCGTGCCGAGAAACACGGCGAAAAAGAGAAGCCAATAATAATTCGCCGCGCCGCACCAGAGCAAAATCGCGAGCAGCAACGCCTGCATCATATAGAAAAATTGCGTACCGGCCAAAATTTTCCGTTTGCTGTGGCGGTCGATCCAAAAACCCAAGAAAAGCGAAAGGAGCATACTCGGCGTGAATTGCATGGCCGACAGCAATCCGAGCTTCAAAGCCGAGCCCGTCATCTCATACACGAGCCACTGCTGTGCCGTCAGTTGCACCCAAAATCCGATGAGCGCAATCCATTGCATCGACCAAAACAGGCGATAATTTCGGTAGCCGAGCGCGGGGAAAAGCGATGTGAAACGCATGATCTGTCTTTCTTTGGTATAATGTTTCCAAAATTTCAAAAAAATTTTCGTTCGATTTATTTCTTATATTTTATCATATCGGAGGCACAAGTGGCGGAAAAAAAGAAATCTTGGTACGTCGTCAAAAAAGGTCAGACGCCCGGCATCTATCGCACATGGGCCGAATGTCAGAGACAAGTCATCGGTTTTCCCGGCGCGGTCTTCAAAGGGTTTTACACGGAGGCCGACGCGCTGGCGTATCAAAAATCGGACGCGGCGGCGGCTCCGAAGAAACCGACGGCACGCGCGGCCATCCCCAAAGAAATCCCGCTCGATCCGTCTCTCATGACCGTCTACGTGGACGGCTCCTACGACATCGCGCAGCCGGATCGCTATTCTTTCGGCGCCGTTTTTCTCTACCAAGGAAAAATGGAAACGGAGAGCCGCCTCATCGTCGATCCCGAAGGCGCCAAGATGCACAATGTCGCGGGAGAAATCGCCGGCGCGCGCTACGCGATGGAAACGGTCATCGGCATGGGCCTTCGCGATATGGAGCTCTGCTACGATTATTTCGGGATAGAAAAATGGTGCACGGGCGCCTGGCGCGCCAATCTCCCCGCCACCAAAGCGCTGGCCGCCTATTATAATTCCATTCAGGGCCGCCTGACCGTCCGTTTCCGGAAAATAGAAAGCCACACGGGCGTCCGCTACAACGAACTGGCCGACCGCCTTGCCAAAGCGGCGCTCATCGGGAGCTGTGAGACGCAAAAAAGCAGAATTGAGAATTGAGGAGCATGGCATTCGCACCTTTTCCTTTTGCGGCGTTTCTGCCGAAAATGTTTCTGCTGATAGAATTGAGGGTAGGTGTACGCAAGCGCACATTTCATAAAAAAATGCGGCTGCAAAAACGTAAAAGTTTTTGGCAGCCGCATTTTTTATAAAAACAACTCCTCCAATTTATGAGCGACAGCGTCTTCCTCATTTGTCTGCGGCAAAATAAATTGTGCCGCACATTTTGCCGACGGCTCCGCATTTGCGACGGCGAAAGAAAGGCCGGTCGCCGAGAGCATTGAGACGTCGTTTTCCGTATTTCCGAAAGAGACCATTTCGGACAAATCGATTTTCCACGTTTCGCCGAGACGGGCGAGGGCCGCCGCTTTGGAGATGCCGCGCTTGTGAATGTCGAGGAAAATATCGCCGGGGTAGACCAATTCCGCTTCGGCCCCGTATCGCGGCTCCAAGTAGGCGCGGATTTCTTCTCGCTTTTTCGCCGACGGCTCGACGATGATGAGGCGTGTCGGCGGTTTCGTCGGTCGGTAAAAATCGTCTCCGATCATTTGCGCCGGTTTGGCGCGGAAACGGCGGCAGAGAATTTCCAGCGGCGTTTCCTTTTCGATATAAATTTCGTCGTCGATGTACGATTGCATCACCCAGCCGTGGGCGCGGCCTTCTTCCAAAATGGCGCGCGCCGTATCGAGCGAGAGGCCGTCTTGCCACAGAATTTTGCCCGATTCGCTCATGCCGCACCACGCGCCCGTGTAGCAGATGACCGGCATATCCGAAAGACCCAAGAGTTTCACTTTCGTGCGCGCCGAATCAAACATCCGTCCCGTCGCCGCCACGATGCGAATCCCGCGCGCCGCGACGCGTCCGATGACATCTCTCGTGTACGCCGAGACCGTCATGTCGTCGCGCAGAAGCGTCCCGTCCAAATCAATCGCCGCCAGTCGAATCGCCATACGTCCCTCCGATTTACAAACCCTTTTTCATTCATTATAATGGAAACACTTTGCTTTTGCACGTTTGTTTCTTGTGAAAAGGAAATTTTTGTGAAATATCGTTTTCTGCTTCTGCTCACCGCGCTCATTTGGGGCTTTGCGTTCACGGCGCAATCCGTCGCGATGGACGACATCGGGCCGCTGACATTTTCTGCCGTCCGCTGTTTCGTCGGATCTGCCGCGCTCTTACCTGTTTTGTTTTTTCTGAAAGAAGACGCGCCGCCCAAGACGCCCGCGTTTCCCAAATGGCTCGCGATAGGCATCGCCGGGATTCTCTTTTGCTTCGGGACCGTCTTGCAACAGATTGGGATTCTGTACACGACCGTCGCGAAAGCCAGCTTCATCACGGCGACGTACATTTTGCTCGTCCCCCTCTTCGGCCTTTTCGTCGGCCATGTGCTCCGTGTCCATCACGCCGTCGGTGCCGTCTTGGCCATGACGGGCGTGTATTTTCTGTCCGTCACGGAAACATTTTCCATCAATCCGGGCGACATTTTGATTGCGCTTTGCGCCGTCGGTTTCTCCTGTCACATTTTGTACATGGACTATGCCGCCGCGCGCTATTCGCCGATTCATCTCGCGTGCGGCCAATTTTTCGTCTGCGGCGTCATCAGTCTCGTCGGTGCGTTTCTTTGGGAGATGCCGTCGTGGGAGGCCATTTTGGCGGCGGCCGTCCCGATTCTCTACGTCGGCATTTTTTCCACCGGCGTCGCGTACACACTGCAGATTGTCGGCCAGCGCCATTTGCCGCCGACGGAATGCTCCATGATTCTCTCGCTCGAAATGGTTTTCGGCGGCCTCGGCGGATTTCTATTTTTAGGGGAAACGCTGACGTGGCGCGAAACGCTCGGCGTCCTTTTGATGACCGTCGGCGTCTTCCTTTCGCAAATCCCGAGTCGCCCGATTTGGAAAGGGCGCGGCGGATCCCGTTTCCGCGATTGAAAAAGTCAGGGGTCTCCTATATAATAGAAAATATTTACGGGTAGTCAGTGCAATGAGGTGAGGGCATGGAAAAATATATTCCGCAGGAAATCGAAAAGAAATGGCAGAAGATTTGGAAGGATACGCGGGCCTTTGAAACGGTCGAAGATCCGTCGAAGAAGAAATATTACGTGCTGGAGATGTTTCCGTATCCGTCGGGCAATTTGCACATGGGACACGTGCGCAATTATTCGATTGGCGACGTCGTGGCGCGTTTCAAAAAGATGCAGGGTTTCAACGTCCTTCACCCGATGGGCTTTGATGCGTTTGGGATGCCGGCGGAAAATGCCGCGATTAAAAACGGCACGCCGCCCGCGAAATGGACGTATTCGAATATCGAAAATATGACGCGGCAGCAGGAAGCGCTGGGGCTTTCCTACGATTGGGACCGCGAGGTCATGACGTGCCGCGAGGATTATTACAAGCACACGCAGAAACTGTTTGAGATTTTCTATAAGCGCGGGCTCGCCTACAAAAAAGAAGCGAAGGTGAATTGGTGCGACGGCTGCCACACGGTGCTGGCCAATGAGCAGGTCGAGGACGGGAAATGCTGGCGCTGCAAGACGGAAGTCGTCAAAAAGGATTTGTCGCAGTGGTTTCTGAAAATCACGGATTACGCGGATCGCCTCTTGGCGGATTTGGAGCTTTTGCCGGGCTGGCCGGAGCGCGTGAAGACGATGCAGAAAAACTGGATCGGACGCTCGACGGGGACGGAATTTTCGTTTGCGGTCGAAGGGACAGAGGAGCGCATCTCGGTCTACACGACGCGCGTCGATACGGTTTACGGCGTGACGTATATGGTGCTCGCGCCGGAGCATCCTATCGTCAAGAAACTGATTGAAACGAATCCGGACAAAGAGAAAATCCTGGCTTTCATCGATGAAGTGAAGAATGAAAACGACATCGAGCGCACATCGGAGGCGGCGGAGAAACGCGGGATGTTTACGGGCGGATACGCCATTCATCCGCTGACGCGCGCGCGTGTGCCGATTTGGATTGCGAATTACGTTCTCTATGAATACGGCACGGGTGCGGTCATGGCCGTCCCGACGCATGATGAGCGCGACTTTGCGTTTGCGAAAAAATACGATTTGCCGATGAAGCTCGTCGTCCAAAATGAGGCGGGAGATTTGGCGCTTCAGACAATGGAGGACGCGTATCACGATGACGGCGTTTTGGTCGATTCCGGCGAATTTACGGGGCTCTCATCTCCGGAAGGGCGCCGGGCCATCACGAAGAAATTTGAGGAGATGGGGATCGGGCGCGAAAAGGTGAATTACCGCCTGCGCGATTGGCTCATTTCCCGCCAGCGCTACTGGGGCTGCCCGATTCCGGTGATTAACTGCCCGCATTGCGGTCCCGTGCTCGTGCCGGAGAAGGATCTTCCCGTGCGGCTTCCCGAGGATGTCGATTTTGTGGCGGGCGCGCTCTCGCCGCTTCAGACGAGCGAAAGTTTCCTACATTGTAAATGTCCCCAATGCGGCGCGGATGCCGTGCGCGAGACGGACACGATGGACACCTTCATCGATTCGTCCTGGTATTTCATTCGCTACGGCGATCCGCACAATGAGACCGAGCCGTTTTCCAAGGAAAAAGGAAACTATTGGATGCCGGTCGATCAGTACATCGGCGGCATCGAGCACGCCATTTTGCACCTGCTTTATTCGCGTTTCTTTGTGAAAGTGCTGCAGGATGAAGGCATGCTGGATACGCCGGAGCCATTCACGAATTTGCTCTGCCAGGGAATGGTCCTGAAAGATGGCGGCAAGATGTCGAAATCTGTCGGAAACGTCGTCAGCCCGGAGGAAATCCTCGAAAAATACGGCGCGGATACGGCGCGTCTCTTCATTCTCTTCGCCGCACCGCCGGAAAAAGATTTGGCGTGGAGCGATCAGGGCGTCGAAGGCTCGTATCGTTTCCTGCGTCGCGTCTGGACGATTGTCGGGCGGTATCTGGAACTGGCGAAGACAGATGCGGGGGCGCTTTCCGAAGACGAAAAAGACCTGCGTCGCCGCCTCCACATGACGATTGCGAAAGTCACGGCGGATTTGGACGGCCGTTTCAATTTCAATACGGCGATTTCTTCCGTCATGGAGCTCGTGAACGCGATGTATCTCTACGCGGAAAAACACGAAGCCGTCGACGCGGCCTTTGCGAAAGAATTGCTGCGCGCGCTCTTGATTTTGCTCGCGCCGTTCGTCCCGCACATCACCGAGGAGCTCTGGCAGCTTCTGGGCGAAGAAGAAAAGAGCGTCCATGCGGCGTCCTGGCCGGCTGTCGACGAAAGTGCGCTCACGGTGGAGGAAGCGGAGCTGGCCGTGCAAGTCAATGGGAAGGTGCGCGGCGTCGTGAAAATGCCGGTCGATGCGGCGGAGGAAACGATTGCCGCGGCGGCGAAAGAACTGCCGGAAGTCGCGAAACATTTGGATGGGAAAACGATTGTGAAATGCATCGTCGTCCCCGGTCGCGTGGTGAATATCGTCGTGAAATGACGGCGTGAGATTTTGTTTCTATCATTCAAAAAGGAGTCGGGAAAATGAGTCAAATCTTTGTCATTGGGCATAAATCTCCGGATACGGACAGCATCGCGGCGGCGATTTCCTATGCGGCTTTGAAGCGGCATTTCGGTATGGACGCCGTGGCGAAATGCGCGGGGGAAATCAATAAAGAATCGCGCTATGCGCTGGAATATTTCGGCGTCGCGGCGCCCGAATATGTCGAAAATGTGGCGCGCGCCTCGTCGGCGGATGAGAAGCAGAAAATGATTTTGGTCGATCACAATGAGACGAAGCAGTGTGTGGACGGCATCGGCGACGCGGAGGTCATTGAAGTCATCGACCATCACCGCATCGGCGATTTCGAGACAGAAAATCCGATATTCATGCTCTTCCGTCCGCTCGGCTGCGTGAATACGGTGATTTACGGCCTCTACAAGCAGTACGGCGTCACGCCGGAGAAGGACGTCGCCGGGATGATGCTCTCGGCCATCATTTCCGATACGGTGCTCTTCCGCTCGCCGACGACGACGGACGAAGACAAGAAGGCCGTGGAAGAGCTCGCGAAAATCTGCGGCGTGGATTACAAGACCTACGGCATGGAAATGCTGAAAGCCGGCGCGGATATTTCCGATTATCCGGCAGAGAAACTCGCCGGAAACGACACGAAGGAATTCGGCGCGGGGAAACAAATTTTCACGTGCGGCCAGATTTCCGTCATGGACTTGGCGCCCATCAATGCGAAGAAGGAAGAAATCTTGGCCGTCCTCGACAAGACGAAAGCCGAGCACGGCTACGCGGCGTCCTTCCTCATGGTGACGGATATTCTTTCCGAAAATACGGATTTGTGGTACACGACGGGCGACGCGCATTACGCGGAAAAAGCGTTCGGCAAAAAAGCGGAAGACGGAAAAATTTTCCTCCCGGGCTGCATGTCCCGCAAGAAACAAGTCGCGCCGTTCCTGTTGAAAGTATTTGATTGAGATTTTAGAAACGAAAGAAGGGGCTGTGAAAAAATGAATTTCCATTTTCTCGCAGCCTTTTTAATTCATGCTTGAGGGTGTCACATAGCGGTGGTATCCGTGGACCGTGAACCGTGAACCGTGCGTGAAAGCTATCGCGACACATGAGATGTGAGGTTTATACCTGACTCTATGTTCGTAGATCACTTCGGGCACAAAGGTCCGCGCCTCGAAGCGCGGCCCTGGTTGATGGCGGCCTTCTATGAATTTAAGGCCGCTGTTTCCGCTTTCTATTGAGCCGCAGAGCGACGCGCAAGGGGGCCCGC
>CAVEYT010000046.1:0-8739 GCA_963619995.1 Acutalibacteraceae bacterium
GAGCTTTGCATGGCACTCACAGTCGCCTCGCGTCACTGCGTTTCTAAGGCTCCGGGTCATTTGCGCAAGCGACACCGTTAAAGTCTGACGCCTGATCGTCTGATGTCTGACGTCTTCATCTCAATCAGACGCGTTCCAGGCTCCAGGCTCTCCGCTATCTTGCACCTGCCGCAAAACCGGAGAATGACCAAAGCGGGGCTTCTCATCTCTCATTTCTCATCTCTAGGCGCTCGACTCATAGCTTTTTTGGCAAACCCGCAAGGAAATGGTATAATATTTCTGTATTTATATGCATCAGACAGATATGGTTTCTTATTGCGATACGAAATCAAAGAAACGGATAGAGGTTTCCATGAAAAAGAATGACAGTTTGTTTACGATGGTCGACGGGTTTCGCATTCCTAGCGCGAAGGCGAAGGAGTATGTGAAGATGCGCGACCGGATGACGGCGGAGGGCGAGAAGTTTCTTCGGACTTTTTGCGTGGATGTCCGTCGGCAGCCGCTCTTGGATCTCGTGGGGGAGGGAATCTGCGGATTTTCTGCTTCGGGCGAGATGCTGGCGCGGATTTCCTTGGATCCTTTTGAACTCCAGGCGATGAATGTGGCGTGCGAAAGAAAGAAACTGAAGGAGTATATTTTGGCGGCCAATGGGTATGATGAGGATGATTATCAAGCGATGCTGGCCGAATTTGAAAAAGAGAAGAAAACGAAATAAGGAGAGATAGCTATGATTCATATTGTCAGCGACAGTACGGCGGTGCTTTCCCCGGAGTTTTTGCGCGCGCATCCGAATGTGCATGTGGTGCCGCTCACGATTTGTTATGAGGGGGAGTATCGCGCGGAGAGTGATGTCTCGGTCGAGCAGGTGATTGAGTATTGCGAGCGGGAGAAACAGAATTTGGCGACGAGCCAGCCTTCGACGGGGGATTGGCTGAAAGCTTTTTCGGAAATTCCGGCCGAGGATCCGATCTTGGCGCTTTGCATCACGCCGGCGGTCAGCGGGACATTCGGCGGGGCGCAGCTGGCCGCACGGCAGGCGGGACGTGAAAATCTTGTCGTGGTGAATTCGCGGACGACGGCAATCGGGATGGTGGAGCTCATCGAGGATACGCTGGAATGGATCGACGAAGGGCTGCCTTTTGAAGTGATTGCGGACAATTTGCAGGAAGCGGCTTCCCGGATGCGGACTTGCGTCATGCTGGATACGATTGAGTATCTCCGCCGCGGCGGGCGCATCGGACGGGCGACGGCTTTTATCGGCAGCATTTTGAAGATCAAGCCGATTATTTATCTGACGCAGGATGACGAAGTGGACGCGCTGGAAAAGGTGCGGACGCAGAAAAAAGGTTTCTCCGTCATTTTGGATTATTTGAAGGAAAATGCGCCGCTCAAGCGCATCGGCATCGTCCATGTCGTAAATGAAGAGGGCGGCCGCGCGTTTATGGAGCTGGTCAAGGCGGAGTTTCCGGACGTTCCGATTACGCTTTCCACGGCCAATTCCGTCCTGGCGGCGTATCTGGGACCGGGGCTGGTCGGTGCGATTTTTGAACGGGCGAAATGACGGGAGGGCGCTGTATGTATACGACAATTGACGGACAGGCTTTCAAAAACATGCTGATAGGCGCCTATCAGATGTTTGAGAAGAAATATGAAATCATCAATCGGCTGAATGTATTTCCCGTGCCGGACGGCGATACGGGGAGCAATATGCTGAATACCCTTCGCTCGATGTACAGTATGATTGCGGAGGAAGACGGGAGCGAAAATATCGGGATTTTGGCGGAAAAAGCGGCGACGGGCGCCATCATGGGCGCGCGCGGCAATTCCGGCGTCATCCTGTCGCAGATTATTCACGGCATCAGCCGCGGCCTTCGCGGGAAACGGACGGCGAGCTGCTCGCAGATGGGGAAAGCATTCCAATACGGGATTCTCTATGCGTATCGCGCCGTATCGCAGCCGGTCGAGGGGACGATTCTCTCCGTCGCCAGAGGCCTCGCCCGCGGCACGCGCGAAGTCGTCCGCACGGAGACGGATTTCTCTCGCGTCCTCGAAGCATGCATTAAAGCCGGTGAAGAAGCTTTGGCTTTGACGCCCGAGCAGCTTCCCATTTTGAAACAGGCGAATGTCGTCGACGCGGGCGGGCAGGGTCTTGTGTATTTCCTTGTCGGCTGTTTGAATGGACTCACCGGAAAAGCCGAAGATGTCGAAGTCGCGAATGTCACGCCGCTTTTCTCCAAAATGGAAGCGAAGGGCGAAGCGTTTTCCATCGAATTTCCTTACTGCACGCAATTTGTGCTCTCGCCGTGTAAGCTCAAGGGAAAAGAAATCCGCAAACGCTTGAACGCGTGGGGCGAATCGATGGTGATTGCCGAAGGGGACAATCTCGTCCGCGTCCATATTCACGCCCAGCGTCCGGGTCACGTCCTCGACATGGCGGCCGATTGGGGCACGCTCCATGACATCAAATGTGACAATATGATCGATCAATTTGAGCGGAATAAAGAGAATCAGGAGACGTTTTCCAAGAAACCGCTCGGCATTCTCTCTGTCGTGTCCGGCGACGGCTGGATGGAAATTTTCCAAAATCTCGGCGCCGATGTCCTCTCCGGCGGGCAGACGATGAATCCGTCCGTACAGGAACTCTCGGACGTGATCAAGCACGGACATTACGAGAAATACATTATTTTGCCGAACAATAAAAATATTATTTTGGCGGCCAAGCAGATCAAGAAACTCATGGGCGAGACGATCACGATTGTCCCCTCCACGAACGCGATGGAAGGTCTGGCGGCCGCGATGGCGTTCTCTGCTGACAAAACGGGCGAAGAAAATGCGCGCGCGATGACGGAAGCGATGGAAGCTGTCACGACCGGCCAAGTCACGACCGCCGTCCGCGACACGACGATCGGAAACGTCGTCATCCATACGAATGATTATCTCGGCATCAGCCGCGGTCACGATATCATCGCGACGCCGGATTTTAAAGAATGCGTGAACCGGCTCCTCTCCGAAATTGTGACGGAGGAAACGGAAATCGTCTCGCTCTACTACGGAGAAGGTCTCACAAAAGAAGACGCCGAAGCGCTCGTCGAAGAGCTGGCGGATATTTGCCCGGATGTGGAATTTGAAATCTACGAGGGCGGCCAGCCGCTTTATCCTTTGTACTTGGCGGCGGAATGAGAAACGGAATGAAAGCACTCCTTGTGGGGTGCTTTTTTTGTGGGCTTGAAAGGTCTTGATGGTTCGGCGCGGGACTTTTGTGTTCTTCTCGTTGATTGATTTTTGGAGTCAAGCATGAAAGGGTTTGAAAAGGCTTGAAAAGGCTTGATGGCGGCACATGGTGGTGATGTACGTTATCCGTGTAACCGTGAACCGTGCGAGCGCAGCTTTATGCTCAATAGGAGATAAAAATCGAGAGGGAGAAAAAGTTTAGAAGCACGGATTTCAAGCTTTTCAAGCCGTCGGCCAAAGTCAAGCATAGGAAAGAGCGAAAAATCGTAGAAGCGACATTTCAAGCCTTCATCTCCATGAACCGCCCAAAACTAGCAGCTAACAGCTAACAGCTAATAACTATCTTGCGCCTGCCGCAAAAAGCCAAGCAGTCGCTCCAAGCTCCAAGCTCCAGGCTCCAGGCTATTTTGCGTCTGCTGCAAAAGCTGAGCACGAATGAGGCCTGGCGCCTCTTCCCTCTTCCCTCTTTCCTATCACCGGGAAAATTTTCACCGTAAACGCCGCAAAAAGAAAGAAGCAACAAAGTCGGGCTCCCCATCGCTCATCTCTCATATCCCATCTCTCATATGCTATAATGACACAAATAAAAAGGAGGAGCCATGATGGAACTTTTGGCACCGGCGGGATCGCCTGCGGGGCTTTGGGCGGCGCTTTCGGCCGGGGCGGATGCCGTGTACTTGGGTGGGAAACAGTTCAGCGCGCGGCGTTTCGCGGGAAATTTTTCAGAGGAAGAGATGGCGGAGGCCGTTTCCGTTTGCCATGCGCTCGGCGTTGCCGTGTATGTGACGCTGAATACGCTGGTGGCCGACACGGAGATGCCGGCGCTTTGCGAGTATTTGGATTTCTTGGGGACGCTGTCGCCCGACGGCCTCTTGGTGCAAGATTTGGGCGTGGCGCGGCTGGCGCGGGAGCGGATTCCGCACGTGCCGCTGCACGCGAGCACGCAGATGACGGTGTCGGACCTGGCGGGAGTCCGTTTCCTATCCTCGCTCGGATTTTCGCGCGTCGTGCTCTCGCGAGAATTGTCGCTTGCGGAAATTTCCGGAATCGCGCACGGGACGGAGACGGAAATCGAAGTCTTTGTGCACGGGGCGCTTTGCGTGTGCTACTCCGGGCAGTGCCTCATGAGTTCTTTCATCGGAGGGCGGAGCGGAAATCGCGGGGCGTGCGCGCAGCCGTGCCGGATGCCGTACACTTTGGTCAATGAGGCGGGGCGCCCGATGGGGGACGCGGGCGCGCATTGGCTTTCGCTCAAAGATATGCTTTCGCTGGATCGGCTGGCGGCGCTTTCGGAAACGGGCGTCGTGTCGCTCAAGGTCGAGGGTCGTATGAAGGAGCCGTCGTATGTGTACGCGGTCATCTCGGCGTATCGGCGCGCGCTCGATGCTTTGGCGCGCGGGGACGCTTGCGACACGGAGGCGCTGCTTCGCACGATGCAGGCGGAATTTTATCGCGGCTACACGCACGGCTACCAGGATCATTTCGTTTCCGGCGCGATGCGGACGGCGTATGCACCCGGAAATCGCGGCATTCCGGCGGGGACGGCTTCGCGCGCCACACGGGACGGTTTCTTTTTCGTGCCTTCTTTTTCGCCGGAAATGGAAACGGTGTCCGGCGTGTCGTATGTGACGGCGGCGAAGGGGCTGGCTTTTGCGGACGCGGCGGCGATTCGGCGGGAAAAGGACGGAAACTGTTCCGTGCGCACGGAGAAACCGGCGCTTTCGGGCGGTGAAGTGTTCTGGGTCTTGAAACAGAAGAAGGAAACATTTGATTGCAAAACATTTTCGCGCCGTCTGCCGCTTTCGTTTTTCTTTTCGGCGTGGCCGGGAGAAGCGTTCCGTCTGACCGCGACGGATGCGGAGGGGTATACGGCGACGGCGGTGTCTGAGCAGACGGCGGAGCGGGCGCGAAAAGAGCCGACGGCGGCGAAGGACATCGCGGACGGCATCGCGCGGCTCGGAAATACCATTTTTGCCGCAGGCGAGATGAAAATAGAAAATGCGGGCTGTCTCGTTCCGAAAAGCATCGTGAATCGATTGCGGCGCGAGGTCTGCGAGGAAATGATGCGACTGCGCCGTGAAGATTTTGAAAACAGGAGACCGGCGGCGCCATCGGTGTCAGCGTTGATACGAAAACCGGCGGAGGAAACATTCGACACGCGGCTTTTGGTGCGGACGGATGACGCTAAACAGGCGAAAGTGGCTCTTTCGGCAGGCGCGGGCGTTGTTTTCGGAGGAGAATCGTTTTCCCGTCGCCGGATTCCGCTTTCCGATTACAAGGCGGTGCTCGACTTTGGTCGCGAGAAAAAATTACCGGTGATTTTCGCCTCTCATCGCGTCGTGCGAGAAGAGCGGTCGGAAGCGGAGAAAAAACGTTTCCTCGCGCTCGGCGCCCTTCGCCCCGATGCGATGGAGATTGAGCGCGTCGGGCAGCTGGCGTGGGCGGAAGAGATTCCGGATGGCGTCCCTCTTATCGGCGGCGCGGGGCTGAATCTTTTCAATACGGAAGCGCTCTACACGGTGAGCGGCTGGGGTCTCTCATCTGCGTTTCTGTCGCAGGAGCTGACGCTGTCGCAAATCAGGCGCATGGCGGAGGCGGCGCCGTTTCCCGTGGGCGTTGGCGTCTACGGGCGGACGGAGCTCATGGTGTCGGAATATTGCGCGGTGAATGCGGCCCTTGGCGGCGGCGCGTGCAAGGAACGCTGCCCGGCCCCCTGTGAGCGCGGGCGCTACAGCCTTCGCGACAGCGGCGGGCGCCTGTTTCCCATCCGAACCGACGAGGCCTGCCACATGCACATTTTGAACAGCGCCTGTCTCGATATGCGCCCGTTTATGGAAAAACTCTCCCGCGCCGGCGTTTCCCGCTTCGTTATCGACGTTCGCGGGAGCGATGACGACGTGGGTGCACTCGTTTCCTCCTTTGCGGCGGCGCTCTCCGGGCGCGTAGAGCCGGGGCTTTCCGTCGGCGTGACGCGCGGGCATTTTTTCAGAGGGGTTCTCGGATGAATTCGGATATATTGCAGATATTGGAATTTACGGAAATACGGAAACGCTTGGCGGATTTTGCCGTCTCGGCGCTGGCGAAAGAGCGGGCGCTTTCGTGGCGGCCGTCCGTGTATCCGGAGGTCGTGGCGCGGCTTTTGTCGGAGACGGAGGAGGCCGTGGGCGTCTTGCAGGCGGAAATCACGACGCCGCTCGGAGAAACGCACGACCTGCGCGATGTGCTCGAGAAAGCGGAAAAGGACGTCGTGCTCATGCCGCAGGAATTTTCCGATTTGGCGGCGTCTCTGGAAACGTATGAAAAAATGGCGCAATTTTTCGCGCCGCCGCGAGATGAAATCTATCCGGTTCTCCGGGAAATCACGCGGCTCATCCATCCGGAGGGCGCGCTCATTTCTGAAATTCGACGCGTTTTCGGAGATCACGGGGAGATTGCGGACAATGCGTCGCCGCGCCTTTTGCGCATTCGCCAAGACAAAGCGGCCAAGCGCTCCCAGATTCGCCGGACGTTTGAGAGACTTTTGGCAGACAAAGACCAAGCCGATTTCTTCCGTGATACCATCATCACGCAGCGAAACGGTCGTTTCGTCATGCCCGTGAAAGCGGAATATCGTTACAAATTCGGCGGCATCGTGCACGACCGCTCGCAGACGGGCCAGACGCTTTTCATGGAGCCGATGGCGTCCGTCGAGCTGAATAACGATTTGGCAGAGCTCGAAGCGGAGGAGAAACAGGAAATCGCCGAGATTCTTCGCGCACTGACAAAATCCGTGCAAAAGGAAGCGCAGAATATTCGCGAGAGTTGTAAGCTGGCGACAATGACGGAGCTGATTTTCGCGCGCGCCGAGCTCGCCGTTTCCGTGGACGGCATTCGCGCCGGAGCGGGGAAAGCCGCCGAACTCAAAAGGGCGCGCCATCCGCTGCTCGACCCGAAGACCGCCGTGCCGCTCACGCTGACGCTCGGGAAAGATTATCGCCAGCTCGTCATCACCGGCTCGAACGCGGGCGGCAAGACGATTGCCATGAAGACGCTGGGGCTCCTCGCGCTCATGAACCAGGCCGGCCTTTTCATTCCGGCCGCCGAGGGCACGTGCCTTCCGATGTATCGCCACATTTACGCCGTGATTGGCGACGAGCAGAGCATTATGGATAATCTGTCCACGTTTTCCGGATACATTACGCAGCTCGCCGCGTTTATCGGCAAAGCGGGCGCGGACGATCTCGTGCTTTTGGACGAGCTGGGCAGCGGCACCGATCCCGTCGAAGGCGCGGCGCTCGCGGAAGCCGTCACGGAATTTCTGGCGAAAAAGGACGTCCCGGCCGTCATTACGTCCCATTTTTCCGAGATGAAGAAACTGGCGTACGAGACGGAGGGGATTGAGAATGCCTTCGTCGAATTTGACGAAAAGACGCTCGCGCCGACGTATCGCCTCATCACCGGGATGGCCGGAAACAGCAACGCTTTCAATATTTGCCGCCGTTTCGGCCTGCCCGCGCCGATTTTGGAACGCGCGGAAACTTTGAAACAGGCATCGCCGCTGCATGATATGGACACGCTCATGGCCGAGCTGAATCGCAACCTGGCCGAAGCGCAAAAGGAAAGAGAACGGCTTGCGGAAAAAGTGAAGGAGGCCGAGGCGCTCCATCGCGAGCTCACCGAGGCAGATCGTTTCATCCAAGAAAAAAAGCACGCCATTTTTGAAAAGGCGCGCGAAGAGGCGGAGGATATGAAACGCGAACTGCGCATTCAGGCCGAGACCATCATCAAGCAGCTCAAGAAACAGGCGGCCGATTTGGACAAGCAAAAACTCACGGCGCAAGTCGACACGGCGCGAAAGGCGATTGAAGACATTTCCGTTCCGAAGAAGGGGAGCGACCGGGTGCCGATGGAATTGTCCGCGATTCGCGTCGGCGATTTTGTTTTCGTCGACAATTTAGATTCGGTCGGGCGCGTGGAGGCCGTTTCCGGTAAAAAAATCACGGTGGACTGCGGCGGCATGACCGTCACCACGAGTGCGGCGCATTGCTTTATGCCGACAAAGCAGGAACTTCCGAAAAAGAAATCCCCGCAACAGGCGGTCAAGAAATCAAGTCATGCGGCGCCGACTGTCCGAGAGATTCACGACAGCCTCAATATCATCGGCTGCACCGTCGACGAAGCCATCCCTCAGATTGACAGCTTCTTGAATGATGCGCTGCTCTCCGGGCTTAGTGCGGTCCGCATCGTGCACGGAAAAGGAACGGGGGCCCTCCGCCGCGGCGTCCAGGACTACCTCGCGACGCAGAGCTATGTGAAAGAATTTCACACCGCAGACGAACGCTCCGGCGGCGCGGGTGCGACGGATGTGTATTTGTAAGAAATAGAATTGAGAATTGAGAATTGAGAATTGAGGGGCGCGGCTTTCGTGCCTCTTTTCGTTTGCGGCAGGCGTAAGATAGGTGGGAGCGGCGTGCTCGGCTGTTTTGTCAAGCGCGAGATAGTTATTAGTTGTTAGCTGTTAGCTGTTAG
>CAVEYT010000047.1:0-2842 GCA_963619995.1 Acutalibacteraceae bacterium
CTATTTAAGGAACCCTTTGACGCAGTATTGCATAATTATGCCGCAAAATAAGATTCTTCGATTAAATCAGTGGTTCCCTAAAGAAACGAATGTTTCCGAGATGGAGAGAGGAAACGGATATGGAAATCACGATTAATTACAGCGATATGCGCTTTTTCGACGAGGAAACGGAGGCACTGATTCGCCGCGTGCTCGAAAAAGGCGCGGAGCTGCAGCAGGTGCCGGAGGAGGCGGAGTTAAGCGTCCTTATTTGCGACGCGCCCGTCATCCATGAATTGAATCGGACGTATCGCCAAGTGGATGCGCCGACGGATGTGCTTTCCTTTGCGCTCAATGAAGGCGACGAGGAAGATTTCGCGGAAGAAGAGGCCGCGCTGGGCGATATCGTCATCAATATCGACCGGGCAGCGGAGCAGGCGGAAGAGTACGGCCACAGCCGCGAGCGCGAGATTGCGTATTTGTCCGTCCACGGATTTTTGCACATTTTGGGCTTTGACCATTACGAAGAGGAAGAGAAAAAGGAAATGCGTGCCGCCGAGGAAGCGATTTTGTCCGCGTGCGGCTTGACGCGCATTGTGAGTGAGGATTGATATGGAGGAAACGTTTCATTCGGGATTCGTCGCGCTGATCGGGCGTCCGAACGTGGGGAAATCCACCTTGATGAATGCGGTGCTCGGCGAAAAAATTTCCATCGTGTCCGCGCACGCCCAGACGACACGGAATAAAATCACGGGCGTGTGGAACGGGGACGGCGCGCAAGTCGTGTTTCTGGATACGCCCGGTATGCACAAGCCGCAGTCGAAATTGGGCGAAGTCATTCGGAAATCGACGGTGGATGCGATTGGAGAAGTGGATTTGATTGTATTTCTCTGCGCGTCCGACGATCCGCCGGGAGCGGGAGACCGTTACATTCTGAAGCTGATCGAAGGAAAGAAAGTCCCCGTTTTCCTCGTGCTGTCCAAGATTGATTTGATTTCCAAAGAAAAGGTCATGAAAAAAATCGTGCAGTATCGCGATATGTTTCCTTTTCAAGAAATCATTCCGCTTTCGGCGAAGACGGGAGACAATCTCGATGCGCTGATGAAAACGATTGTGCGGTATCTGCCGGAGGGGCCGAAATATTTCCCCGACGACATGATTACCGACCAGCCGGAGCGAATTTTGGCGCAGGAAATTGTGCGCGAAAAGTTGCTCTTGCGGACGCGAGACGAAGTGCCGCACGCCATTGGCGTCTATACGGAAGAATTTGCCGAGCGGGAAAACGGAAAGGTGTACATCCGCTGCACGATTCATGTGGAGCGGGATTCGCAAAAGCGGATTATCATCGGGAAAGACGGCAGTATGCTCAAAGCCGTCGGGCAAGAGGCGCGCGAAGAATTGCAGGGCTTGATCGGTGCGCCGGTATTTTTGGATTTGTGGGTCAAAGTCACCCGCGATTGGAAAAATAAAGATTACGTCCTGCGTGAATTGGGTTACAAGGAGAAAAAATAAGAAATGGATACCGTGCCTTTAGACACACAATTGGAGATGGCGGCGATGTATTTGGTGGCCGCGTTTTTGGCTGCGTTTATCGGGCGATTTTGCAGCATCGCGTACGCTTCTGTCGCGCGTGTGCGAAAAAGTTATGTGGAAAACAATGAGGATCAGCCGCCTGAGCTGATTGAAAAAATTAAGCCGTTTTACCAAGATCCGGCGCGCACTTTGGCGGGTGCGCAATTCGGGGGCGTCTTGGCTGCGGCTTTTTTTGTTCTGTTTATCGGGGAAACGGGCGACGTCTTCCGTGACATCATGGAGCTCGACGGTCGCATCGAGACGTTGGCGGAATGGAGTTTCTACTTCGTGGCGATGTTTCTGTACTGGGTCGTGGCGATTCGGATTCCGGGCGACGCCGCGCTCGTCTATCCGCTGCGCAGTCTGGCCGATCATGCGTGGGGGCTATCTGTCCTCGGGAAATGTTTCGCGCCCTTTGTATCGGCCGGTCTCTGGATGATTCGGAAATATTTGAGCTGGCGGAAAATTCCTTTTACGAACGAAGTGGAATTTACGTATTCCGAAGAAGAAATCGAAAATATCGTCGAGGAAAGTCATCGCGGCGGAAAATTGTCGGCGTTGGAAAATTTCCTTTTGAAAAATTCGTTTGACTTTTTCGACTTGATGGCCGTCGACGTCATGATTCCCCGAAGCGAGATGACGTGCCTGTACTATGAAGACAGCATGGAAGAGATGCGCGATGTGATTGCTTCGTCGCATCATACGCGCTATCCCGTCTGCATGGACGACAAGGACAATATCATCGGCTTCGTCCACGTAAAGGATTTCTTTGAATCGATGGCGAGCGGGAAACGGAATACCAAGAGCATCATGAGAAATATTTTGACGGTGCCGGAGGTCATGCCCGCGTCCAAACTTTTGCAGCTCATGCGGACGCGTCGGATTTATTTTGCCGTGGTTGTCGATGAATACGGGACGACGGCCGGGCTCGTCACGCTGGAAGATATCATGGAAGAGCTCGTGGGCGAGATTCAGCAGGAGAAAGATCCGGAAGCCAATTCCGTCGTGAAGCACGAGGACGGAAGTTTTGAATTTGATGGCATGGTGATTCTGGACGATGTCGAAGATTTGCTGGGGATTTCTTTTGAAGAGGAAGGCGGCGCGAATACCATCGGCGGCTATGTGTTCGGCGTGTTGGAACGCATTCCGAAGGTCGGCGATGTCGTCGATATCCAGGGCTGGCGTTTCCGTGTGCTGAAGATGGATGGGTTCCGCATCCTGAGACTGAAGGCGGACCGGGAAACACCGCCGGAGGAGACGGCGTCGCAAGAGGACGGAGCATGAAGCCGAA
>CAVEYT010000047.1:3103-8666 GCA_963619995.1 Acutalibacteraceae bacterium
GTGCTGGTATTATGCGGCGGAAATCGCGTTGCTCGTCTTTCCGGAAGGGCAGGCGGACGGAGACGTTTTTTCTCTGCTAACAAAAGCGGCGGAAGAGGCGAAGACGAGAAATCCGACTTTGGTCGCGTTTCTTTTATCCGTAAAACTCTTGGCATATGCGGGTTTCGATCCGGCGGAAGACGAGCCGATGGGGGTCTTGGGACTTTCGGCGTCGGCGGCCGCTTTGCTTCGCGCGTTTCGTCTGTATCGATGGGACGGGCAGCTTTCGGAGGCGGTGTCGCGCGAGCCGTTTCGGGAATGCGCGGCGTATCTGGATGCATTCATTGAGCGCTATGTCGGGATAGAAATGAAGACGCGCGGCGCTTTTGCGGAGATTTTATATTAAATTTCACGAACGGTTTCGATAACAACAATGGAATGATTTTGTGATTTCGGAGGCGGCGATGGAGCGGTGGGATTGGAAACAGACGGATCGGCGATGGCTTTGGCTTTTCGGTGCAGTCTTTGCGGCTCTCATCGCCGTCGCTTTTTTCGTGTTTGGCGGCGCGGGAAAGTCGCCGGCTCCCTTGGTCGTCAAAAAAGAAATGAGCGAAGAGACAAAGCGGAGTCATCGGGTTTTCGTCTATGTGGCCGGGGCGGTCATGAAGCCGGGCGTCTATGAAATGTCTTCGACGGCACGGACGTATGAAGCAGTGGAGGCGGCCGGCGGATTTTTGCCGTATGCGGAGGAAGAGGTCGTCGATTTGGCTGCGCCGATTTCGGACGGCATGACGATTCGCGTGCCGCTTGCGCCCCATCGCGTGGATGTCGCGGCGCCGGGAGAAGCGAAGGTGAATTTGAATACGGCGACGCTTTTGGAGCTCCGGACGCTTCCGGGAATCGGGGAGTCGACGGCGGCGAAAATTGTGGAGTGGCGCGAAAAGCACGGCGGCTTTAAGAAGGCGGAAGATTTGATGGAAGTGCCGTCCATCGGGCAAGGTCGTTTCGCGAAAGTGGCGGATCGGATTACGATATGAAAGAGCGGCGTCTCCTCGTCTGGGCGGCGCTCTTTTTGGCGCTGGGAATCGCGTGCGGGAAAGCCTTTCCGCTTCCGCTTTTCGTGACGGGCGGGAGTGCGCTCTTTTGCGCGGCGGCGTCATTTTTGTGCTATCGGCTGCGGGGCGTGCGCGCGGCGTTTTTGTGTGCGCTTGCGGCGCTCGTCTTTGCCGGGATGCTGCGGATGGAACTTTCGGAAACGGTGTGGCGGCAGCAATCGCACGGAATGATCGGGACAGAAGGCGTTTTTACCGTCGTGACATCCGGCGAAGGAAAGCGCGGCGCAGGCTATGCGCGGTTTCCCGTCATGCTGGTTTCCGTGAAATTTCCGGACGGCGAAGAGAGGGCGCTTCGCGGGGATGCGTATTTGTATGTGCCGGAGGCCGCGCGCCTATATTTGCCGGATGAGCGGCTGTCCGTGTCCGGCGAGCTTTCGGGCATCCGTTTCCTGAAAAATCCCGGGAAACCGGATTGGGAGAGTCGCTATCGGGATGAGACGCGCATCGGGCGCCTGTACGCCGGAAGCGTCGGCGAGGTGAAAGAACTCGGGCGGGCCGGGGAATTTCCGCTCGCGCGGCTTTCGTATGAAGTGCGGGAAACGCTTCGCTCGCGGTTTGCGCCGTATCTCGATCCCGTGCGCTTGCCGCTCTTGATGACGCTTCTCTTCGGTGGCAATTATGAAGAGCTGCCGGACGGGATTTTGGAAGCCTTTACGGCGACGGGCATCGTGCACATTTTGTCGGTCTCCGGTTCGCACATGGCGCTTCTTTTCGGATTTTTAATCTTGCTCGGCCAATGGCTTCGCTTGCCCCGGCGCGCCGTCATGGTCGCCTCGCTCTTGGCGATGGTGTGCTACGCGGCGCTTGCGGGATTTGTGCCGCCGGTCGTGCGCGCGATGCTGATGGGGGCGCTCGCGGTCTTGGCGCTTCTTTTCAAGCGGGAAAAGGAAGGGATTTTACTTTTAGCGGCCGCCGTCTTTGCGATGCTGCTCTGGGATCCGTATTATCTCTTCGATATCAGCTTTGAGCTGTCCGTCCTGGCGTCGGCCGGTTTGCTTTTGTTTTATCGACCGCTTTCGGCGTGGCTTTCGCGGTTCTTGCCGGAGAAACTTTCGGAAGGGATCGCGATGGCGGTGGCGGCGCAAATTTTGACCGTGCCGCTCGTCCTTTGTCATTTCCATCGGTTGCCGGTGTATTTCATTCCGACAAATATTTTTGTCGCGCCGTTTTTGGAAACGGTGATTATTGTGGGTCTTGCGGCGGCGCCGTTGGTCTTTTTGTTGACGCCGCCGGCCGCCGGGCTTTTGTTTGTGGCGGATTATATGCTGTGGGCGGCGATGCGGATCGATGTGTGGCTCGCGCAGCTGCCGTATTCGTCTCTCTATCTCGGCGCGATGAGCCTAGAGTGGGCGATTCTTTACTATGCGGCGGCCATTTTGGTCGCGACGGGTTGGCATCGGAGACGAGTCTGGCAGAGAGCTTGGCTTTTGGCAGCGGTTGTGACGGCGGCTTGGGGACTGTATCGGATGCCGGAGCGAATCTTTTTCGTGCCGGATTTGGGAAGTTCGCGCGGCGCAGTTTTGTCGTCTGCGGCCGGGACGATTTTGTATTATAAAGACGGCGGGGCGCCGGTCGATGCCGCCGGACGGGAGCTCGTGTCCGTGCTGGGCTATTACGGAATTTTTTCCGTCGATTTATTGCTGCTCGACGTCTCGGATTGCGTCACGGATTCCCCGTTTCAACTGGCGCTTCCGGTGCAAGAAATTTGGGTCGCGGATAAAAATGCAAAACGGGCCGGCGCCTTTGCCGCGTCGCATCCGGAGGCCAATATCCGGCGACTTGCAAAAGGAACGGAAACGTTGGCAGACGGGACGGTCGTTACGGTCGGCGGCAAAGACATGGCGCTCGAAAGTGCGGGCGATGTCTTTTATTTGGACGGCGGCGAAAAGAACGCGCTTTCGACGCGCGGGGAACACGTCTTTTGGATCGGGGGCGGCTCGCCGTTTCTTTCCGGGGTGATTAGTGATAAAATACAAACAATCTCTCCCCATTTTTTCGTCTACACGGGAGGAAAAGGAGAGGCGGCGGGAGAGGACCGCGATTTCTTCTCTTTGCATGATTGGGAGGCGGCGGACGTCGGGACGGACGGCTTGGCTTCTTTTGCGCGCGTGCGCGGTGAATGGGTGAGCGAGTGGCGGTAAAACAGAGAAACGTATGGATTGTGCACGGAGAAGATGCCGTCTTGGTGCAGGAGAAAAAGGCGGAGCTTTTGTCGCGCTATTTTAAGGGCGATGTGCCGGAGCCGACGGTCTTGGAGAGCGGCGCGGCACTCAAAGCGTATCGCTACGCGCTGGACGGGCAGTCTTTGTTTTCGACGGTGTCGGCGGTCATCGCCGAGAATCCGTATTTCTTCAAAAAGGCGCTCCGAAAGGACGACGAAAAAGATTTTGCGGAATGGCTGACCGCGCTCAAGGCGCTCTCGGAGGAAACCTTTGTCGTCCTGACGTCGGAAGGGAAACCGGACAAACGTCTCAAAGCGACGAAATCTCTTTTTGCGCTCGCGTCGGATTTGGAATGCAAATTGCTCAAGCCCGAGGATGCCGTGGCCGCCGTGGAAGAGCGGCTCTACGATGCGCGGAAACATTTGGCACCGGCGGCGCGCGCGTACCTATTGGAAGTCCTATCGTCGTGGACGACGCTTTCCAAACCGTTTCTCATGACGGAGTGCGATAAATGGTGCCTGATGGCGGGCGAAGAAAAAGAAATCTCCAAAGCGCTTTTGGAGACGGCGCTTCCGGATTTTATGGATCGGGGCATTTTCCGTTTCTTCGATAAATTGACGGCGCGGGACGCGAAAGAAATCGTGGCGTCGGCGGATCATGTCTTCACGGACGTGGATGCCGTTTTGAAAAATACGGGCTTCATCGCGTCGCAGTTTCGAAAAATCAAAATGCTCAAGGAAATGGAGCGAAATCATGTGCCGAGCACGGAGCAGATTCGGCGACTGGAGCTTCGGAGTTCGTGGGCGCTGAAATCGCTTGCCGCCCAGGCTAAGCGCATGACGGAGAAGGAAGCGGAGGATTTTTTGCTCGCGCTCTTTCAATGCCAATACGCGTTGCGTCGGGGCATGGACGTGAATATTAAAGATGTATTGTTGCGCTTTTGCGTGAAAAAATAAATGGGGATCGGCATATGAAAAAATGGGGCATCGGCCTTTTGGTTTTGGCTGTTTTGGGCGTGGGAAGTTTCGCGCCGTATTTCATCAACGGGACGAGCGGGACGCTGTCGGGGCTTTCGGTGGACGGCGCGGCGGTCTCGGGCATGAGCCGCGAGGCGCTCGTGCGGATGCTGGCGGAGAAAAAAGAAACATTGGCAAAAATGAAATTGCCGCTGGAATATAAGACGGTGAAGGAAACTTGGCTGTACCGGGATTTGGGCGTCACATTTGACGCGGAGAAGGAAGCGGATCGCATTTTAGCGTTGGGGCGGAGCGGAAATGTTTTTGTCGATTTGAAAGAGCAGTGGCATGTGCTTTTGTCCGGCGGGAATGTGAAGATTGCCCTGACGGTCGACGACGGAAAAATACAGGCAAAAGTAGCGGATTTGGTGAAACGCTACGAAGGGGAAGCGGAGGAGCCGAAGCCGACGATTGCCGATGACGGTACGGTGACGTTTCTTCCGGGGAAACCGTTTCTGAAAATCGACGCGGAAAAATTGAAACAGGCGGTCAAAGCGTATGTGACGGAAGAGAAAACGGGGGCGCTTCCGATTCCGGTGACGGAAGAAAAATTGTCGCAGCTCACGCAAGAACAGCTGCAGACAATCAATCGGGTGCTCGGCGTTTTCACGACGTATTTCGGTCCCGACGAAAACCGCAGCGCGAATATCGCTCATGCGGCAGCGGCGTTGGAGGGGAAAATGCTCGCGCCGGGCGAGGCGTTTTCTTTCAACCAAACGACGGGACTTCGCTCGTATGAAAACGGATATTTGGAAGCGCCGGTCTTTTTGAACGGGAAATTGGTGCCCGATGCCGGCGGCGGGGTCTGCCAGGTGAGCTCGACGCTGTTCGGCGCGGTGCTGCGCGCGGGACTTTCCGTCACGGATCGCAGCTGTCATTTTGCGCCGGTCGCGTATGTGCCGATAGGGCAGGATGCGACGGTGGCGGATCAAGCCATTGATTTCTGTTTCCAAAATCAGCTGACGAAGCCCATTTATTTGCATACGGTGTACGCGCCGGGAGAAGTCACGGTGTATGTCTTGGGAAACGCGGCGGACGTGCCGTCAGATGTGGCTGTCTGGGAAGCTTCGTGCAATGTCCTTCCGCGCGGGAGAACGGAGCGCATCGATGCGACGCAGACGAAAGCGGTGAGCATCGAAGAGGGACACGACGGCTACGAGGTCTTGGTCGCCCGCCATGTCGCTTGGGCGGACGGACGCGTGCAAAATGATTCGTTCAGCTCCGTGTATGATCCCGTGAATGACATTTATACCTACAAAGAGGACCCGAAAAAGAAAGCGGCCGAAAAGAA
>CAVEYT010000048.1:0-8578 GCA_963619995.1 Acutalibacteraceae bacterium
AACTATCTTGCGCCTGCCGAAAAAGCCGAGAATGCACCACGCCGGCCTCTCATCTCTATCAGCAGAAAAATTTTTCATTGCCAATGCCGCGAAAGGGAAAAACGAAAAAAGTTTCGCCCCACATCTCTCATCTCTCTCTGTTTTATGATAAAATACAATGGTATATAAAAATTTTTAAGGAATTTCCGTTTCCCGGACGGACGGGGATGACGGAAATCGATCATAGGAGACGCATGAATATGAATCGTGTGGGGCTTTTGGCCGGGGTCGGGGCGCTGCCGGCGGAGTTTCTTCGGGCGGCGAAGTTGTCGGGCGCCGAGGTGGTGGTGATCGCCGTGGTGCCGGGGGTGGACGCGCGGCTTTCGTCTCTGGCGGATGCATATTACGAAATCAGCTGTTTCAAGCCGGATACCATCATCAAGACGCTGCTTTCCGAAGGGGTGCGCGAGGTGACGATGCTCGGGAAGGTCACGAAGGAGTGGCTTTTTAAGGGGGCGCACATGCCGGACCTGCGTGCGATTCGTCTTTTGAATCGACTTCGGAAAGCGGACTGGAAGGACGACACGATTACGCTGGCGATTGTGGAGGAGCTGGAAAAGGACGGGATCACGGTGCTGGACCAGACGAAATATTTGAAACCGCTGATGCCGGGGCCGCAGCTTTTCACGAAACGGAAGCCGACGGAGGCGGAGACGGCCGATATCGCGTTCGGTTTCCGGATGGCGAAGGCATTGGGCGCGATCGATGCGGGGCAGACGGTCGTGGTGAAGAATTTGGCGGTGATGGCGCTCGAGGCGATCGAGGGGACGGACGCTTGCATTTTGCGCGGCGGAAAACTGGCGCGTGGGGAGGCCGTGGTGGTGAAGACGGCAAAACCGGGGCAGGATACGCGTTTCGATATGCCGACGGTCGGGATGACGACTTTGGAGTCGATGACAGAGAGCGGCTGCCGGGTGCTGGCGATTGAGGCGCATCGGACGTTTTTCGCGGAGATGGATGAGGTGATTCGCGAGGCGGATCGGCGCGGGATGACTGTCTTGGCGACGGAGGGCGAGGACGCATGAAGGTGATGTTTTCCGCCGGGGAAGCGTCCGGGGATATGCACGCGGCGGCGGTCGCGGCCGAGCTTTCGCGGCTTTTGCCCACCGTCGAGATGCTGGGCATGGGCGGCGCGGGGATGGCGCGTGCGGGCGTCCGGATCATTTACGATATCAAAGATTTGGGCATCATCGGCGTCGTCGAAGTGGTGAAACATTTGCCGCTTTTCTTCCGGCTTCGGGATTTGCTCCGCGAGACGATGGAGCGGGAGAAGCCGGATGTCTTGGTGTGCGTCGATTATCCCGGTTTCAATATGCGAATCGCGCATATGGCAAAGGAAATGGGCATCCCGGTGGTGTATTACATCGCGCCGACGATTTGGGCGTGGAACAAAAGCCGCGGGAAAGCCATTGCGCGGGACGTGGCGGAAGTGGCGTCGATATTTCCTTTCGAGGCGGAGGCGTATCGAAAGGCGGGCGCGAAGGTGACATTTGTCGGGCATCCTTTGGCGGATGTGGTCGCGCCTTCGATGACGCGCGAGGAAGCGATGGATTTCTTCGGCGCGAATCCGGCGAAAAAACGAATTTTAATCATGCCGGGGAGCCGGAAAAACGAGGTCGCAGGACTCCTTCCGACGATGCTGGCGGCCGCGGCGAAAATTTCGGAGGCGGTGGATGCGGAGTATTTCTTGCCGCGCGCCGAGACGATTTCCGAAGCCTTTTTACAAGAATATTTACAGGGCGCGTCGGGGCTTTCCGTGCACGTGACGGAGGGGCATCAGTATGATTTGATGTCGATTTGCGACGTGTGCATGGCGTCTTCGGGCACGGCGACTTTGGAGACGGCGCTCATGAGTCTGCCGACGGTCTTGACGTATCGCCTGGCGCCTTTCACGTGGTTTTTGGCGAAGCATTTGGTACACGTGAAGTACGCGGGGCTGCCGAATTTGCTGCTGGACCGCGAGGTGACGCCGGAGCTTTTGCAAGACGCGGTGACGGCGGACGGCATCACGGGCGTGCTGCTGCCGTGGCTCACAGATGAAGCGGCGCGGAAGAAAAATATAGAGGAGCTCTCGGATGTGCGGCGGGCGCTTGGCGAAGGCGGGGCCGTGCGGCGCGTGGCGGAGCTCATTTTGAAGACGGGAGGCGGCGTATGAAAATTTTGCAAAATGGGTATCGCCGGCTTTTGTCGTATCTGTGGCCGTATTGGAAACGGCTCTTGCTGTCGGTCATCTGCATGCTTTTCGTGTCCGGCTCGAATCTCATCGTGCCGTGGATCATCAAGGACATGGTCGATCAGGTGCTGACGGATAAAAATGTGCAGATGCTCTATGCGATTATCGTCGCGATTCTCGTGATTTTCGCCATTCGCGGCATCACGACATTCGGCCATCGCTATCTCATGGGTTTCATCGGCCAGCGCGTCATCACCGACCTTAGGGCGCGTCTTTTCGCGCATTTACAGAAGCTGTCCATTTCCTATTACGACCGCCGCCGCACCGGGGAGATCATGAGCAATCTCACGAATGACATCCAGGCGCTCCAGGCGGCCATTGTCGACAATTTCATTATTCTCGTGCAGGAATCGGCCATTTTCGTCGGCTCTTTCATTTCCATGGTGTATTTGCAATGGAAACTGACGGCGCTCTGTCTCGTGATTGTGCCGATGGTTTCCTATATCATTAAATTTTTCGGAAAGAAACTCCACTCGTCCGGCGGGGTCGTGCAGGAGAAACTGGCGGATGTGACGTCGATGCTGCAGGAAAGTATCATGGGCGTGCGCATTGTGCGGAGTTTCAATCGCTCGGCCTTTGAAATTGCGCGTTTCCGTGACGTGAACGAGGCGAATTTCAAGGCGAATGTGAAGACCATCCAGCAATCGAGCCAGCTGACGCCTTTTGTGGAATTTTTCGCGGCGCTCGCGGTCGTGGCGATTATCTGGTACGGCGGGATGTCGGTCATCGACGGCGTCATGACGTCGGGCGAGCTGATTGCGTTTCTGATCTACGCGATCAATTTGGCGAATCCGACGCGGCGCGTGGCGGAAGCTTTCGGAAATATCCAGAAATCTTTGGCAGCGGCCGATCGCATTTTCGCCATTTTGGACACGGAGCCGGACGTCGCGGAAAAACCGGACGCCAAGCCGCTTACCGTCGCGGAAGGGCGCGTGGAATTTCGCCATGTGGCCTTCTCGTACGAAGCGGGGCATCCGGTGCTGACGGATGTGAATTTTGTGGCCAGGCCCGGGGAAACGGTCGCAATCGTCGGCCCAAGCGGTGCGGGAAAGACGACGATTGCGAATATTTTGCCGCGTTTCTATGACGTGACGGGCGGGGAGGTCTTGATTGACGGCACGGATATCCGCGATGTCACGATCGGGTCTTTGCGCGAAGCCATCGGCATGGTGCCGCAGGACACGCTTCTTTTCAATACGACGATTAAAAACAATATCCTCTACGGGCGGCTCGACGCGACGGAAGACGAAATCTGGGATGCGGTGCGGGCGGCCAATGCGGAGGGTTTCATTCGTGCGCTTCCGGACGGGATCGAGACGAAAGTGGGCGATCGCGGCCTCATGCTCTCGGGCGGGCAGCGACAACGCATCGCCATCGCGCGGGCGCTTCTCAAAAATCCGTCCATTTTGATTCTGGACGAAGCGACGTCGGCGCTCGATACGGAAAGCGAAAAGATTGTGCAGGACGCGCTGGATAAATTGCTCGTGGGACGCACGGCTTTCGTCATCGCGCATCGCCTCTCCACCATTCGCACGGCCGATGTGATTTTGGTCATCTCGGACGGCGTCATTGCCGAGCGCGGCACGCATGAAGAACTCATGCAAAAGGGCGGGCTCTACCACGAGCTCTACACCATGAGCCAGCGGCGGAGCGAGGAGGCATAATGTATTTCGTTTACAATATCTTCCTCATCCTCTACTGGTTCATGCTGCTGCCGCTTTTGATTTACCGTCTTCTCTTTGAAGAAGGTTTCTATTATCGCGTGAAACAGAGCGCCGGGGTCATGCCGACGCCGACATTGGAAAAGATTGCGTACCATCGCGCGATCTGGGTGCACGCGGCCTCCGTCGGAGAAGTCGTCGCCGCCTCGCCGATTGTGCGCGAGCTGAAGAAACGCTATCCGGAGCAGATGGTCGTCGTGTCCGTCGTCACCGCGACGGGGCATAAAATGGCGCAGAGCATCATTCCGGAAGCGGACGGCCACATCTTCTTCCCGGTCGACATCCCCGTCATCACGAATCGAATCGTCAAGATCGTCGATCCCGAGATTATTATCCTGATTGAAACGGAACTCTGGCCGAATTTCCTTCGGATCGCGTGGAAAAAGAAAATTCCCGTCATGATGATGAACGGGCGCATCAGCGATCGCTCCATGCGCCGCTATTCGCTCGTCAAGCATTACACGAAAAAAATGCTGAATCAGATTCGCCTGCTCTGCATGCAATCGTCTTTCGACGTCGAGCACATCATCGCGATGGGGGCCGATCCGGCGCGCGTCATCATCACGGGCAATACGAAATACGATCAGACATATGCGACCGTTTCCCCCGAAGAATGCGCGGCGCTCAAAAAAGAATTTCATTTCGAGGGGCGGGGGCCGGTCATCGTCTGCGGCAGTACGCACAGCGGCGAAGAGGAAATCCTGATGAGGACCTTTGCGCGGCTCATGAAGGCGTATCCGGATTTGTGCGTCATTTTGACGCCGCGGGAAATCACGCGCGCGCCCGGTGTGAAATCGCACGTGGAGGCGAACGGTTTCTCCGTCATCCGGCGCTCGGAAATGGGGACGAAGGCCGATGACGGCCGTTTCCGGCAAGTCGTCATTTTGGACACGATCGGCGAGCTCGGGCGGCTCTACAGCATCGCGGACGTCGTCTTCGTCGGCGGCAGCCTTGTGAAAATCGGCGGGCACAACATTTTGGAACCGGCGGCGCACGGGAAACCGATCATCGTCGGGTCGTACATGTTCAATTTCAAGGAAATTTTCGAGCTTTTGGGGAAACGCGGCGTGTGCCTCATGGTGAAGAATGAGGAGGAATTGGATCAGACGCTGCGGAGTCTTTTGGCCCATCCGGAAAAGATGAAGGAAATGGGCGAGGAGGCGCTTCGTGTCGTGCATGAGAATCGCGGCGCGACGCAGCGCAATATCGAATGTTTCGAGAAGCTTGTCGACGATTGCCACGTGACGATTGTGGGGAGGAACGCATGAGCCTGGAATCGTATGTGCTGCGGCTGCAAAAAGAGGAGCATCCGAACGGCGCGGAAAGTGTGATGCAGGGCGGCCTTTCGGCGCTGGCGAATGTGTACGGGCGCGGTGTGCGGGCCAGGCGGACGAAGGACATGGCGCGGGCGGTGCAGGCGGGCGTCCCGGTCATTTCCGTCGGCAATATCACGGCGGGCGGCACGGGAAAGACGCCGTGCATCGTGAGTCTCGCGCAATGGGCGCAGGCGCAAGGTCGGCTCCCCGCCATTATTTCGCGCGGCTATAAGAGCGAACTCGAAAAAGTGGGCGGCATCGTCGCGGACGCGTCCGGAATCCGTCTCTCGCAGCGGGAAGCGGGGGACGAACCGTATATGCTGGCGCAAAAGCTCCCCGGCGTGCCGATTTTGATAGGAAAGGACCGAATCCGGTCGGCAGCGGCGGCCAAAGCGATGGGTGCGAATCTTTTGCTCTTGGACGACGGGTTTCAATATTGGAAACTCGCGCGGGATGCGGATGTCGTCTTAATCGACGCGACGGATCCTTTCGGCGGCGGGCATCTCCTGCCGCGCGGCCTTCTGCGGGAAAGTCCGGAAGCATTGGCGCGGGCGAGCGTGATTCTCCTGACGAAAGCGGGGCAAATCCCGGAAACGGAGCGGGAAGCCGTCAAAGAAAAAATCGCGGAATACGCGCCGGGCGTCCCGATTCACGAAGTCGATCACGCCCCGGCGACGCTGACGCCATTGGCCGACTGGCCGAAGACGCGCCCGCTTTCGGAAAAGAATGCGGAAACGGCATGGCTCGTATCGGCGATCGGAAATCCCGCCGCGTTTCAAAAAACGGCCGAGGAAGCGGGGCTGAAAGTTTTAGGAGAAACGGTATTTCCCGATCACCACGCGTACACGGAGCGCGATGTGGCAGCGGCCGTGCGAGAAGCAAGAAACGCGGGTGCCGAAGCGCTTGTCACGACGGAAAAGGATGCCGTGAAAATCAAAGAAAATTTGAGATTGGCTGAGGAAGAAAAGCAATTCATCCAAGTCCTGGGGATTGAGATGACGGGGGATTGGATGGAAAAGTTAGCAGTTAGTAGTTAGTAGTTAGTAGTTAGTAGTTAGCAGTTAGCAGTTTTGTGCTCGGCTGCCTTTGTCAGGCGCGAGATAGCTTGGAGCCCGGAGTCTAGAGCCCGGAGCGTGTCACATAGAGGTCGAGACGTCAGACATCAGATGGTCAGACGTCAGACTTTAGCGGTGTCGCCTTGCGGCGACGATTTTATAAATGCGGCCGAGCCGCCACTTTTCTTATCGGAGGAAGGTGGCGGGTGCTCGGATGATAGGATGCCGAAGGCGTAATAAAAAATGTGCGTGAAGCGCACGCCGATAAAGTCTGATTTCTGACGTCTGACCATCTGACGTCTCGATCTCTGTGAGACGCAAAGGTTGAGCATATATAAAGGAGACCATATTATGAAAATCGCTTGTATCATTCCCTCTCGGTACGCTTCGACGCGTTTGCCGGGGAAGCCGCTGCGGCTGATTCATGGGAAGACGCTTGTTCGGCGCGTGTATGAGAGAGCGTCGCTGGCCAAGGTGCCGGAGATTGTGCTGGTCGCGACGGATCACGAAGACATTGCGGCGGAAGTTTCCTCTTTCGGCGGGACGGCCGTTATGACGTCCGTCGATTGCCCGACGGGGACGGATCGGCTCGCGGAAGTGGCGGCGAAGTATCCCGATTACGACATCATCGTGAATGTCCAGGGCGATGAGCCGCTCATCGATCCCGATGTGATTGATCGGCTGGCGCAGCTTTTGGTCGAAAAAGAGGAACTCGTCATGGCGACGGTCGCGACGCCGCTCGCGGAGGAAGAATACGACGATCCCTCCGCGGTGAAAGTCGTCGTGAATCAAAAGGGAGAAGCGTTGTATTTCTCGCGCTCGCTCATTCCGTATCCGCGCCATGATTTTGTGACGCCGCCTTTGAAACACGTCGGCATTTACGCGTATCGGCGCACGTTTCTTCTGGATTACGCGAATATGGCGCAGACGCCGCTCGAGGTCGCGGAATCTTTGGAGCAGCTGCGCGCGCTGGAAAACGGATACAAAATCGGCGTGATTATCGAAAAAACGGCGGACATCGGCATCGACACGCCGGAGGATTTGGCCAAGGCGGAAGCCTATTTTGAAAGGATGGAAACGAAATGAAACCGATTCAAGTGGGAAATCTGAAACTGTCCGGCGAACGCCTGTTTCTCATCGCCGGTCCCTGTGTCATCGAGGGCTATGATCGCACGCTCATGATTGGCCGCGAAATTAAAAAAATCTGCGAGCGACTTGGCGTGGATTATATTTTCAAAGCGTCTTTCGACAAGGCGAATCGCTCGTCCTATCATTCGTTCCGCGGTCCCGGGTTGGAAAAGGGGCTGGAAATTTTGGCGTCCATCAAAAAAGAACTCGGCGTCCCGGTGCTCTCGGATGTGCATGACGTCTCGCAACTCGCGCCGGCGGCTCGCGTGCTGGACATGATGCAAATCCCCGCGTTTCTCTGCCGCCAGACGGATCTCGTCTACGGCGCGGCGAAGACGGGCGTCGCGGTCAATGTGAAAAAGGGACAATTCTTGGCGCCGGAAGATATGAAAAATGTGATTGAAAAAATGGAGGAAGCGGGCAATCCAAATCTGGCGGTGACGGATCGCGGCACGTCTTTCGGTTATCACAATTTGGTCGTCGATATGCGGTCGTTTCCCATCATGCGCAGATTCGGCTATCCGGTCATTTTCGACGCGACACACAGCGTGCAGCTCCCGGGAGGAAACGGGACGTCGACGGGCGGACAGCGCGAAATGATTCCGTATCTGGCGCGCGCGGCGGCCGGCGCCGGGGTCGACGGATTCTTCATGGAAGTCCACGACAATCCGCCGGAAGGGCTGTCGGATTCGACGAATATGTTGTACTTGTCTTCGCTCGAAGATTTGCTCCGAGATCTCATCGCGATCCACGAGATTGAGAAACGGGGGCGCGAGCGGGGACTCGCGGCGAATTGAAACTAAGAGGTGGCCTTGCGGCCGCCTTTTTTGATGGAAATTTGTCGCGAAGCGACATGCTATAAGATGCGGCGGAGCCGCCTCAAGTTAAGCCCTCCTTTGGAGGAGGGTGGCCCGTAGGGCCGGGTGATGGGACGCGTAATGCGAAAATGTGCGCGAAGCGCACACCGCTTATATTGTTCGCATAAAGCTGCGTAGCTTTATGTGTGATAAATCACGCGGAGAGATTTATCGCGTTCGTCATTTGGTGATGAATCACGCGGGGTGCTTCCCCGCAGAACTCCTGTCG
>CAVEYT010000049.1:0-8548 GCA_963619995.1 Acutalibacteraceae bacterium
TTTTCTTCCGGGACGCTGCGGAGGACTTTTCCTTTTTTGAAAAGGAGACCGCTGCCGTGACCGCCGGCGATGCCGAAGTCGGCTTCTCTCGCTTCGCCAGGGCCGTTGACCGCGCAGCCCATGACGGCGACTTTGATGGGGGCTTTGATTTCTTTCAAGCGCTCTTCGACTTCGGTGGCGAGCGCGATGAGATTGATTTCCGTGCGGCCGCAGGTCGGGCAGGAGATCAGGACCGGGCCGTAGGAGGCTAGACCTAGGGCGGAGAGGATTTCTTTGGCGGCCGCGACTTCTTTTATGGGATCGGCGGTCAGGGACACGCGGAGGGTGTCGCCGATGCCGTCGGCCAAGAGAGTGCCGATGCCGATGGCCGAGCGGATGGTGCCGCGGCGTTCGGTGCCGGCTTCGGTGACGCCGAGGTGCAAGGGGTAATTCACTTTTTCGGAAAGGAGGCGATTGGCGCGAATCATCATGGGGACGTCGGTCGATTTCACGGAGATGACGATGTCTTCAAAATGTTCTTCTTCCAAAATCTTCACGTGCGAGAGCGCACCTTCCACCATGCCTTCGGCCGTCGGATGGCCGCCGGTGCGATCCAAAATGTCTTGCGGAAGCGACCCCGCATTGATGCCGATGCGTATCGGTATTTTTTTTTGGCGCGCCATGTCGACGACGCGGACGACGTTTTCCCGTTTCCCGATATTCCCCGGATTGATGCGGAGGGCGTCGATGCCGGCTTCCATGGCGGTCAGCGCTAAGCGGTAATCGAAATGGATATCGGCGACGAGGGGGACGCGGGTCAGCGCTTTGACGTCGCGGATGGCTTCGGCGGCTTTTTTGTCCGGCACGGCGACGCGCACGATGTCGGCACCGGCCGCGCCGAGCGCATTGATTTGGGCCGCGCAGCGCGCCGCATCGACGGGGCTGTACGTGCTCATGGATTGGATGGCGACGGGCGCCCCACCGCCGATGGCGACGCCTGCCACGCGGACTTGTCTCGTTTGTTTCATTTCATTAACCTCGTCATGTCATTGGCCGTCCCCAAAAGAAACAGGCCGAGCAGAATCGCGACGCCGACGACTTGGATGTAGTAGAGCGCGCGCTCGGGAAGCCGACGGCGGGTGATGGCCTCGCAAAGGGTCAAAATGAGAAGGCCGCCGTCGAGCATGGGGATGGGAAATAAATTCAAAAGGCCCAGATTCAGGCTGATAATCGCGATAAATAGAAGAAACTGCATCCAGCCGACTTCGGCGACGGTCCCGGCCATGCGCGCGATGCCAATCGGTCCCGCGATGTCTTCGGAGGCGCCGGCAAGCATTTGGCGAATGCCTTCAAAGACGGCGGCGGTGACGAAGAGCGAGCGCTCGACGCCAAGGCTGACGGCTTCGATGAGGCTGACGGGGCGGCTGTCCATTTTCGCCATGATGCCGACGACGGTGCGGCCTTCGCTTTCTTGCGGAATCAAGGAAATCGCGCGTGTCTCCCCCGCTCTTTCATAGGTGATGGGGACGACGCGATGTTGTTTCCCGGAGAGCGTCTTGGCGATGTCCGTCCACGTTTCCACTTTCTCGCCGTCAATCGTGAGCAGAATGTCGCCGTCCGTAAGTCCCGCGGCTTCGGCGGGCGATCCCGAGACGACGCTTCCGATGATGGGGCGCTCCGGCAGACTTTGGATGCCGAGATGGTAAATGATGCCGGTGAAAATGAAAAAGGCGAGCAGGATATTCATGAGCGAACCGGCGGAAATGACGAGGAGCCGCGCCCAGACGGGACGCGACGCAAAGGAGCCCGGATCGTTCTCCGTGCCCGGCTCCATCCCGGCGATTTTATTGAAGCCGCCGAGCGGGATGAGGCGCAGAGAGTAGAGCGTCTCGCCGCGTTTCTTCGACCAAATCACGGGGCCGAATCCAATCGCAAATTCATCGACGCGCATCCCGGTGAGCTTGGCGCAGACGAAATGGCCGCCTTCGTGGACGAGGACGATGATGCCGAACATGACGAGCGGGGCCAAAATGGAAATCAGCATGAGAGGGCCTCCCGCATATAGCGCCGCGCCGCTTCCCGCGCCCGCCGGTCCGCTTCCCAAATATCGGCGATCGTTTTGACTTTCTTCGTCTTCCACGCATCCAGCACGGCGGCTGTGACGTCGAAAAGTTGCAAGAAGGAAATATTTCCTTGAATGAATGCGGAAACGGCTTCTTCATTCGCCGCATTGAAAGCAGTCGCCATGTCTCCTCCGGCTTTTCCGGCCGCGTAGGCCAGATCGAGCGAGCGGAAGACATTTCTATCCGGCTCGGCCACATCGATTTTCCCCATCTTCGTCCAATCCAAAAATTCTCCGGACGGCGTGGGCAGGCGCTCGGGATAGGTCAGCGCGAATTGGATGGGAAGGCGCATATCCGGCGCGCCGATCTGGGCGATCACGGAGCCGTCGTCGTACTCGACCATGGAGTGAATGAGGCTCTGCGGCTGCACGACGACGTGAATCCGGTCGTAATCGACATCGAAAAGCCAATGCGCCTCGATGATTTCGAGTCCTTTATTGAACATGGACGCCGAATCAATCGTGACTTTCTGCCCCATGTCCCATGTGGGATGCGCGAGGCAATCGGAAAGCGTCACCCGTTTCAATTCGTCTTTCGTCTTGCCGCGGAAGGGACCGCCGGACGCCGTCAGAATGAGGCGATGAATGTGCCGCGTGTCCTGGCCCAAAAGCGATTGAAAAATGGCGCTGTGCTCGCTGTCCACGGGCAAAATGCGGACGCCTTTTTCCGCTGCCGCCCGCATCACGAGCGCGCCTCCCGCGACGAGCGTTTCCTTATTCGCCAGCGCCACGTCTTTTCCTAAAGAAATGGCCGCAAGCGTCGGCAAGAGACCCGCCATGCCCGTGACGGCGACGAGCGCGGTGTCGAAAGCAATCTGCGAGAGCGCTTCCGTCATCGCGTCTTTGCCCACAAAAACGGCGGCCTTCCCGGTGTAGTGCACGCGAAAAGCCGCACCGGCATCGGGATCGGTAATCGCGACGGCGTGCGGCGAAAATAGTTCCGCTTGCTGCAAAAGCAAATCAATATTTTGATGCGCGGCCAAAATGGCGGCGTGGAAACGGTCCGGATGGTGCGCGATGACGTCGAGCACCTGCGTGCCAATGGAGCCGGTCGAGCCGAGGACGGCGATTTCTTTCATCAGAACCACCTCAAAAATGTCAGGACGCCGAGCAGAAGCGGCATGACGAAGAGCAGACTGTCGAAGCGGTCCATCATCCCGCCGTGACCGGGCAAAATGTTTCCGGAATCTTTCACGTCGCAGGCGCGTTTCACATACGATTCAAAAAGATCGCCCATGGGAGCCGCGACCGCGACCATGAGCGCGAGCAGAAGCGCGGTCGTCATGGCAAATTCAAAATACCAGGAAAACGCGGCGCATATCGCGATGCAGCCGACCATCCCGCCCAAAAGGCCTTCTTGCGTCTTATTCGGGCTAATGTGCGGCGCCATCGGGTTTCTGCCGAAATATTTCCCGACGAAATACGCAAAGGTATCGCTCGCCCACGTCCCCAAGAGGCCGAACCAAATGAGAAACAGGCCGGGTTCTGTCGCGACGTCGCGGGCGGAGAGCAAATTGTCCGCGCTGCGCAGCACGAGGAGCGAGCCGAATCCGATCCCGAAATACAGCACGCCGACCAGCGTGAAGAAGAGGCGCGGCAAATCTTTTCTCTTGATGAAAAGGACCTGGAAGCCGAGCAGGACGAACGCGATGAAAATCCCCGCCGCCAGCACGGCCAAGGAGCCGGAGGACGCCGCGAGCAAAATGAAGATGAGCGCCGCGACGGCCGAGCGGGAATAGACCGGCGCCGTCCGATACAGCATGCGCGCGTATTCGTACCACGAAAGGACGGCCACGAGAAGAATCGCCGCCGTCAGGGGCGCGCCGCCGTAAGAGACCAAAAAGAAAACGGCAATGATGCCCAAAATCGCCGTCAAGATTCGTGTCAGCATGAGGCATCCTCCGTCAACGCACCGAAGCGCCGATCCCGTCCGGCAAACCAATCCACGGCCTTTTCCAATTCTTCGGGCGTGAAATCCGGCCAAAGTACGGGCGTGAAATACAGCTCGGCATAGGAAATCTGCCAGAGCAGGAAATTCGAGATGCGCGACTCGCCGCCCGTGCGAATCAAAAGATCGACATCGGGCGCGTCGCTTTCATAGAGATGAGACGCGATGGTCTCTTCCGTAATCGCTTCCGGCGCGAGCTCGCCCGCTTTTGCCTTTTGCGCGATTTGCCGCACGGCGTGGACGATCTCATCGCGGCTGCCGTAATTGATCGCCATATTGAGGACGAGGCCCGTATTGTTTTTCGTTTCCTCTTCGCAGGCCTCGATTTCCTTTCGCAAGCCTTCGGACAGCGCGCTCTTCTCGCCCACGATGCGCAGGACGACGCCCTCATCCATGAGTTCGCGGAGCTTCGCCAAGAGATACGTCTTGAAAAGCTCCATCAAAAAATTCACCTCGGGCTGCGGGCGTTTCCAATTTTCCGTCGAAAACGCATACAGCGTGAGGCGCTCGATGCCGAGAGCGGACGCTTTTCGCACAATCGTCGTCACATTGTCCGCGCCGATTTGATGCCCGTAAGTGCGCTCGCGGCCGCGCGCCGTCGCCCAGCGCCCGTTTCCGTCAAGAATGATGGCCACATGCTTCGGACAAATCTGCTTCTCCGACAAGTCGCTCCCCCTCTCCGTACAGTTCCAAAAGTGCGCGCGAAACCGCCGCCCCGTACGCCATCCTCGGAACGGCGACGGCACGGGGGCCGGTGCGCACCAGATACAAAAATTTCTCTTCCGTCTCATAATGGCGGCCGCGGGAGACGGACATCGTCCCCGAAGGATACGCCGCCGAAAGGAGCACCCGCGCCGAATCGTCGAGCGGCATTCCTTCGTATGGAGCTCTCACGCTCACACCTTCATAATCTCGGCGATTTTCTTCTCCGTGATCTCTTCCAGCTCTTTGATTTTCTTGTCCGTCAGCTTCTGGATGGCGTCTTCGGTCTCTTTGATGACGTCTTTGGACACTTCGCTCTTCTTCTCTTCCTTCTTCAGGAAATCATTGCCATCGCGACGGATATTGCGAATGGCGACCTTGCCCTCTTCCGCTTTTTTGGAAACGACTTTGCACAGGTCTTTGCGCCGCTCTTCCGTCAGCTGCGGGACGGCCATGCGGATGATGTTTCCGTCATTCATCGGGACGAGCCCCAAATCCGACTGGAGGATCGCTTTTTCGATTTCCTTCAAAAGGCCTTTGTCCCAGGGCTGCACGACGATCATGCGCGCTTCCGGCACTTGCACCGTCGCGACCTGCGTCACCGGCGTCATCGTGCCGTAATAATCGACGACGATGCGATCCAAAAGCGACGCCGACGCCTGCCCCGTGCGGACGGACGCGTATTCGCTCTTGAGCGACTGCAGGGATTTATCCATTTTTTCCGTGAGTTTCTTGATTTCTTCTTCGTACATGTTATTTTGCCTCAATCAATGTGCCGAGCGTCTCGCCCAGGCACGCTTTCGTAATATTTCCGGGGACGTCGATATTGAAAACGACGATCGGAATGGAATTGTTCATGCAAAGAGTGATGGCCGTATTGTCCATGACGGCGAGATTTTTCTGCAACACGTCTTGGTAGGTGAGATGCGTGAAAAGCTTGGCCTCCGGATGAAATTTCGGATCCGCATCGTAGACGCCGTCCGTCTGTTTCTTGGCCATCAGCATCACATTCGCCTCGATTTCCGCGCTGCGAAGGGCCGCCGCGGTATCCGTCGTGAAATACGGGTTCCCCGTGCCGGCCGCGAAAATGACGACGCGCCCTTTCTCCAGATGCCGCACGGCGCGGCGACGGATGTAGGGCTCGGCGATCTGGCGCATTTCAATCGCCGTCTGCACGCGCGTCGGAATGCCCATCTTTTCCAGCCCGTCTTGCAGCGCGACCGCATTCATCACCGTCGCCAGCATCCCCATGTAATCGGCGGACGTGCGATCCATGCCGCCTTCACTGCCCTGGACGCCTCTCCAAATATTGCCGCCGCCCACGACGAGCGCGACTTCTACACCGGCGTGCACGACTTCGCTGATTTCCGCGCAAAGCCGCCCCACGACCTTTCCGTCGATGCCAAAGCCGCGGTCGCTCGCCAAGGCTTCGCCGCTGAGCTTGAGCATCACTCTCTTGTACCGATTCGCCATCATTTCCCTCCGTCTTCTTCGCAAAAAAATAAGAGAACACGAGTGTGTCCTCTTACAGTTGAAAATACGTACCGCGAGCCGGAGGGGCGGGACAGCTCTGCCCGTCAGGCCCGGATTCCATAAAGAAACTGATGAAATATCAGCCGTTGAGCTGTTTTGCGATTTCTTCCGCGAAATTTTCCTGCTTCTTTTCGATGCCTTCGCCGAGAGCGAAACGCGCAAAGCGGACCGCTTCCGCACCCTTGGACGCCAAAAGTTTGGAAACGGTGATGTCGCCGTCGCGAATATAATCCTGCTCCACCAAGCAGACTTCTTTGTAATATTTGTGAATGCGGCCGACGACCATCTTTTCGATGATGGCTTCCGGCTTGCCTTCGTTTCTCGCCTGTTCGGAGAGAATGGCCTTTTCATGTTCCAATTCGGACGCCGGCACTTCGCTCTGGTCGAGATACGTCGGATTCGCCGCCGCGATCTGCATGGCGATGTTCTTGCCGAGCTCCGCGTCGCCGCCCTTCACTTCGACGAGGACGCCGATCTTGCCGCCGCCGTGAATGTAGCTGTACACCTGGCCGTCCGCGCTTTCATAACGAACGAAACGACGCACGGAAATATTTTCGCCCATCTTGGCGACCGCTTCCGTCACGACATCTTTCACCGTCTTGCCGCCCATATCACAAGCAAGAAGCGCTTCCACATCCGCCGGAGCCGCTTTGGCCGCCACTTCCGCAATGCTGCGCGCAAGTGCCACAAATTCTTCATTGTGACCGACGAAATCCGTCTCGCAATTCACTTCGGCCACGACGCCCGTCTTGCCGTCATCGGATACATACGCGACGACAGCGCCTTCCGCTGCGATGCGACCGGCCTTTTTCGCCGCCTGGGACAATCCCTTTTCACGGAGAATGTCCACCGCTTTTGCCATATCGCCGTCCGCTTCGACCAGCGCTTTTTTGCAATCCATCATCCCCGCGCCCGTCGACGTGCGGAGCTCATTGACCATACCTGCGGTAATCTGTGCCATTTGTTTCCTCCTCTTTGAAATTCTGATTTGAAATTCTGAAATTCGTTTCTTATTTTTGCACGCCGAAAACGTAAGGAAACCTCGTCCCTTACGCCTCTCGCGTGACTTGTGCCTTATTCTTCGTCTTTCGCTTCTTCGGATTCTTCCGCGGCTGCTTCCGCCGGAGCCTCATCCGCTTCCTGCTGACCCTGACGGCCTTCCAGGACCGCATCGGCCATCTTCGCCGCCAAAATCTTCACGGCGCGAATCGCGTCGTCATTCGCCGGAATCGGGAAATCCACCAGATCCGGATCGCAATTCGTGTCGACCGTCGCCACGACCGGAATATTCAATTTGCGCGCTTCGGCGATCGCGATTTCTTCCTTCTTCGAATCGATGACGAAAATCGCGCCCGGGAGCTTCTTCATGTCTTTGATGCCGCCCAGATTCTTTTCCAATTTATCCAATTCGCGCTTCAAAAGGATGGCTTCCTTCTTCGTGTACTGCGCGACCGTGCCGTCTTCAAACATCGCTTCCAATTCTTTCAGGCGAGCGATACGCGTCTGAATCGTGCGGAAATTCGTGAGCATCCCGCCGAGCCAACGTTCATTCACATAGCACATATTGCAACGGATCGCTTCATCGCGGATCGCATTCTGCGCCTGTTTCTTCGTGCCGACGAAAAGAATCGACTGGCCGCTGGCCGCGACATCGCGCAAAAATCCGTATGCTTCTTCAATCTTCTGCACCGTCTTCTGCAAATCGATGATGTAAATGCCATTGCGTTCCGTGAAAATGAAACGCGCCATCTTCGGATTCCAGCGACGGGTCTGATGCCCGAAATGAACCCCGGCTTCCAACAACTGCTTCATAGATACGACTGCCATAACCAAAACCTCCTGTTTGGAACCTCTGCCCGCCTCCTCCCCGATAGCCACCGCCGGAATGAATTTCCGCGCGGCACAGATACCGAGTCCGCCGAGCATGTGTAATTAAGCCTACTTATTGTATCAAAAGGAAACGGGCTTGGCAAGAAGTTTTTTGAATGATGAAACGGAGCCGAGAGCCGAGAGCCGGGAGCCGGGAGCCGGGAGCGCGTGCTTGACTTTTCTGCTCATGCGCAAGATAGTTGTTAGTTGTTAGCTGTTAGCTGTTAGTTTTTTTGTGGCACATAGTGCTTGAGACATCGAACGGTTCTTTTCTTTGATTGTCGCATTGTGCTTCTGGCTCTTGCAAGAAAGAATTGAGAATTGAGATTTGAGAATTGAGGGATCTGTCAAGTAGTTTGTGTAAATTCTTTTCTAAAACATAAAAAACTTGATTT
>CAVEYT010000050.1:0-8345 GCA_963619995.1 Acutalibacteraceae bacterium
TCAAAACGTCGTGAGACAGTTTGGTTCATATCCATCGCGGGCGCAAGAAGTTTGAAGGGGGCTGCTCCTAGTACGAGAGGACCGGAGTGGACGGATCAACGGTGTACCGGTTGTCGCGCCAGCGGCACGGCCGGAAAGCCGCATCCGGGAAGGATAAACGCTGAAAGCATCTAAGCGTGAAACCTGCCCTAAGATGAGACTTCTCATGTCGAAAGACAGTAAGACCCCTTATAGACGATGAGGTAGATAGGCCGCGAGTGGAAGTCCGGTAACGGATGGAGCGATGCGGTACTAATCGGTCGAGGTCTTAACTTAAACCAATTTCACGAAAAGTAACATTCAGTGATTTCTTCTGTGCAGTTTTGAGAGAACAGATCTCTCAGATTCAGTGGCGATAGCTATGAGGATCCACCCGTTCCCATGCCGAACACGGAAGTTAAGCTCATAAACGCCGAAAGTACTTGGCCGGAGGCGGCCCGGGAGGATAGGAAGCTGCTGATAAAGAAACTCCTACGCAGGTTTGCGTGGGAGTTTTTTGTTGCGTGTTATGGGAGTGGAGCGCTTGGCTTTTCGTGTCACGCCCGAGATAGTTGTTAGCTGTTAGTTTTAAGCGGTATCGCCTTCGGCGATGATTTAATTAAAATGCGGCCGAAAGTGACGGAGACGTCAGACAATCAGACGTCAGACTTTAGCGGTGTCGCCTTGTGCAAACGAACCGGAGCCTTAGGAACGTAGTGACGCGAGGCGACTGTGAGTGCCATGCAAAGCTAGCGACGATTTTTATAGATGCGGCGGAACCGCTACCACTTTCCCTCAATTCTATCAGTAGCAAAGCGCTATTCCCCAATGCCATAAAAAGCAGAGTAAAAAACAGTCATGCCCCTCAATTCTCAATTCTGCTTTTAGGATTGAATGTTTTGAGAATGAGGCTTTTTACTTTATATTTCCGGGCTAGGCTGTCGCGAAGATGGAGAAGACGGGGGTCGGGTCGTAGAATTCGTCTATTGTGGTGTAGATGCGCTTGCTCACTGTGGTGTCGACGGCGATGTGGGAGAATCCGGCTTCTTGTAGGAGAAGGGTGTCCCAGTGGGGGCGGGGCATTTGGGTGGGGCGAAGGATATTTTTCATCTTTTCGTATTCTTGCATCAAGGCGGCATCCACGTCTTGGTGTGCGTGCTGGGACAGACGGTCGTAGGCGGACGTTTCCCGGCAGTAATCGGCATCGAAATTGAGAAGGATGCCGCCCGGTTTCAATAGGCGGTGCCATGCTTGGTAGGCGGCCGGCAGATGGGGGAGAGTCCAGGTCAATTTTCGCGTCACGATGGCATCGAAGGAGTGCGGCGGGAAATCGGGCGATTCCGCGTCCATGATGAAAAAATCAATCGGGAAACGGTGACGAGCCGCCATTTCTTTTGCTTCGCTGATCATGTCCGGTGTCAGGTCGATGCCGGTCATGCGATGTCCATTTTCTGCCAGCAGGAAGGCAAAGAAACCGGTTCCCGTTCCGACGTCTAAAATGTCTAAAGGCGTCTCCATGGGAATGTGTTTCTTCAATTCCGTCAGCCATTGCGCATGCTTTTCGCCGGCAAATTCTCGTTCGCGAAGAGCGGAAAAGTTTTTCACGCGCCGGGTCCAGTATGCTTCCATTTCATTTTTGATGTCTTCCATTTTATCTCCTCACTTGATTTTGATCATGTTGTGCCATTTATCTTACTGGAAATTCAAAAGAAATACCAATGCTTATTTTGTGTGTTATAATAAATAAAATATATCTTCGATGGGCTTAGTCGGTTTGTCGTTGGAGGATGCAATGAAGCGGTTGGCGTGGTTTTTGGGTGCGTGTCTTTGCGGCTGCGTGATGTCGGTCACGGGGGCGGAGGCGCTTTTTTCGCGTGGCGACGGGACTTGGGATCGAGCCAAATTTGTCGCCGCTAAAGAAACGGGGCCGGCAGAGGGGCCGGTTTCGTCCGTGAAGGCGGAGGCCGTAGCGGAAGAGTCGGAAGATATCCGAAAAGAGGGCGTGCCGCTGACGGCCGATCCTCGCTATGAGCAGTTGCTCTCTCTTTCCAAAGACGGGAAGACGGACGATGGGATTTATTTGGTGAAAGATTCCATCCATGTGACGGATGTCGTGAATGATACGATTTTTGCGACGGTGACGCTGGTCGAGGCGCAGCCGGAGGAGACGGTGCGCAGCACGATGGAATTTTGTATAGACGGATCCGGGAAAACGGCGAAAAAAGGAGCCGATGGGACGTATACACCGCTTCCGGAGAATGCGCCGATGGCAGAAAGTCTGGCGGAAGAAGCGGTCTTGTCTGCTTTCGGTGATGACACGAAATGGGAAGGTTTCTTGCGGGAAATGCAGGAAATCGCGGTCCATAAAGCGGGTCTGGACAAGCCGGAGGCTACGTCGGAGGGCGTAAAAGCAGAGGAAACGGATGTGCAAGAGTCGGCCACGTCGAAAGAGGAAACGGAGCCTGTCGCGGTGCCGGAGGAGACAAAGGCTGAGCCGGTAGCGGAGGCAGCGGAGAAAAAGCCGGCGCCGGCCAAAAAGAAGAATCCAAAATTGGATGTGCCGCCGGAATCACCGCTCTGGAAAGAATTTGAGGCGCGGGTGCAATCCGTACTCAAAGAGACATCCGTAAAAAAGGAAGAGGAACGGACGCGAATCGAAGTCGTGATCCCGCCGGATCCGGATGCGGTGTATGAAGAGGCGGAAGTCGAGCCGGATAATCAGACGGTGACGGTTTCGATTCAGCCGGCGCAGTGATAGAAAATACAGGAAACAAGAGGCGGCTTCGGCCGTCTTTTTTTTGTGTGAGAGTCTGGAGCTTGGAGCCTGGCGCCTGGAGCGCGTGCTTGGCTTTTTTTGTCAGGCGCAAGATAGTTATTAGCTTTTAGTTTTTAGCTGTTAGTTTTTGGGGGTTACATGGAGGTCGAGACATCAGACGTCAGACGATCAGACGTCAGACGCTTGCTTGGCATTGGGCGGCTCATGGTGCAGGTTTATCGTTTACCGTCGACCGTGCAGGAAAACTTTGGGATTCATGAGAGGTAATGGCTTGAAAGGGCTTGAAGGGGCTTGCTATCCTTTCGCTTGCTTAATTTTTGCCACCAAAGGCAAGAATGGAAAGGGAAATAAAAGCGGTTTATCCCTATCAAGCTTTCTCAAGCCGAAGCGAAAGGACAGGATCGGAAAGGGCAAGAAAGTTTTTCGGCGAAGTTTCAAGCCTTATCAAGCTCTGCCACCAAAGGTAAGGATGGAAAAGGAAGAGAAAGTGATTCGACAAAATTTCAAGCCTTTTCAAGCCTTCACATCCATGTGAGACACGGCCAACGGACCACGGACCAGGGACCGCGGGAAGCGGCTATTGTTTCCATAGAAAAAACCGATGCCATGATAGCATCGGTTTCTTTGGTGGGACTATTGTGATTCGAACACAAGACCTCTTCGATGTCAACGAAGCGCTCTAACCAGCTGAGCTATAACCCCATGTGATGAGGGTAGTATACCATGGGGTTTTGCCTTCGTCAAGACTCTTTTTTGTCTTTTTCGTCTGCGTTCTCTTCTTTCGGGCTGATGGCGTCATTCAGAGATTTGGCAATCTCGGCGCCGTTTTCGCCTTCGCCGAGCGTGTAGACGGATGTGCCGGCGCAATAGATGTGGGTGCCGTCTTGCGTCACCTTGCCGGCGCGATTGTCGTGGTAGAGCGCGGCGAGTTTCCCGGCGACGAGATAGGTGCGCTGCTCGGCGGTGTAGCGGCCGGATTTTTGCGGCGCGAACGTCGTCTTCCCGTCGATTTCGATTTCGCCGTCTTTCACATTCACGTGTTTTTCGGAATATTCATACAGGCGTTTCAAATTCTTTTTCGCGCGTTCTTTTGTGCCCGGATGGTCGGAGGGCTGGATCAAGGATTGGATGCCGGTGGGCGCTTGGTCGCCGTAGCGTTCGTAGAGAAGCTGCATGGAGGCCGACGCGCCGCCCGGATTGTAACCGGCCGCGACGAGATATTCGAAACCGATTTCATCCGCTTCTTTCTCCTGATCCTTTGTGAAAACGGCTTTGGAAATATAGTTTCCGGCGACATTGGCGAGGAGCGAAGAGGCGACGGTGGGATTCGACGAGAGGTAAATATTGAGCGCGGTCGTGAGGCCGACTTGTTTCTTGATGCCGGAGAGGCTGTGGCGCTTTTCGCCGTGCGCAAGTTCGTGCGCCATGACGTAGGCGAGCTCGTCGTCGTCCATCGCGTCGAGCGTCCCGGTATTCACGCCCATGACGGCGCCCATGCTCATGAACGCATTGATTTCGTCCGAAGGCGCGACGTAAATTTTGTAATCGCGCTTGATGAGACCGGTTGATTTCAATTTTTCATAAATGCCCTGCACGCGCGCATTGGCTTCGGGATCCTCCGAGACGCCCGTTTCCTCCATCGCCTGATCGTAAAATTGCGATTGAGCGTTGTTGTCGAGCGCTGAATAGTATTCGGACACATAGGCCAGCGCGGCCGCGCCGTAGAGCAGTTGCTCGGCGATATTGGCTGCCGAGACGGGCGCCGCCGTCAAAAAGAGGGCGCAAAGTCCCGCCGCCGCTTGTTTCTTCCAAAGTTTCATGATGATACCTCCCATCTGATAATATTTCTTTTATTTTACCATAAAACCGAAAAGAATTGGGGAAACAGATTGGCGCCGCGTTTTTCCGTTTCCTGTGTTATAATGGGGAACATAAATGAAACGAAAGGAGTCATCATGACAGCGGATAATCTCACTTTTTCGATAGAAATCAATTACATCCAAGACGTCACGGAAGGGCGCGCGGAATTTGAAAAGAAAATGCAGGAGGTCGCGGGCGATGTCGGCGCGGCATTTACGCGGGACAAGGCGAAACGACCGATTTTGGCCGGGCTTTCCGCGGCCGATGTCACCAAGACGCTCGCCGCGCTGGGGCTGTCCGCTTTCGGACAATGGCCGCTCTGCATTTTGACGGCGACGATAGCGACGCCGTTGCCGCTCCGCGCGATAGGAATGGCGGACGGCTGGGATATTTATCTGGGCGAAAAGACGTTCTTCGCGTTTTCTCAATTCCCGGAAGGCACGGTGGATATTTTGACGAAGGCGTGCGCGTACTATCTCGACCATGAAAATTACAAGCCGCTCACGGAATTTGTGGAAGCGATGGGTTTTGAAAATTTCCGCGATGCGGTCCTGGGCGCGGCGCCCACGGCGGAGAGTGCGGAAGGGTATGACGGAAACGCCTATGCGTCGCCCGATACGCCGCCGCTCAAAGAGGGCGATTTCGTCCGGCCGGAGCACAATGTGATGCAGGTCATCGAGGTGTATCCGGAAATGGGGCCGCTCTTGATGGAGTACGGCATGTCCTGCGTCGGCTGCTTCGTGTCCTACGATGAAAATCTCTGGCAAGCGGCCCAGGCGCACGGGCTCGACGTCTTTGAAATCATCGGGGAAATGAACGAATATCTTTCAGATAAATACGGGAAACCGCTTCTTTCGGCCGAAACGCCGATGGAAGACATCCTGACGCTCTATCCGCAGCTTCTCACGCTCCTGCAAGACCGCGGTCTCGCACTCCCGCAAGACCTGTCGACGCCGCTCGGAAAGGTCTGTGAGGAAGCGGGGCAGGACTTGAAGGAAATCCTGGACGCGTGCGGGGCGAAGCTGAGAAAAGAGATGTGAGCTTGGAGCCGGGAGCCTGGAGCACGTCACATGGAGCTTGAGACGTCAGACGTCAGATAGTCAGACATCAGACTGCCACATGGATGTGATTGGCTTTATGTGTCATTGCCCGTTATCCGTTCACCGTTGACCGTGAATTGGGTGTGAACGGCTTGTGCTTCATGAGAAATGAGGGACGGTAGACGGATCGCGGATAACGGCTTTGTTGTCAGGCGCATGATAGTTATTAGCTGTTAGTTACTAGCTGTTAGTCTAAAGCGGTATAGCTTTGATCAAACGAACAGGATTTTTAGGAACGTAGTGATGCGATGTGGCTGCGAGTGCCATGCAAAGCTCGGTGATGATTTTTTATGGCGGCCTTGCCGCCTTTATAAAATGCGCGAAGCGCTTCCGGTTAAAACTAATAGCTAACAGCTGACAGCTAATAACTTTTCGCACAATGTGCGCAATATACTTTATTTTTCTTTGGAGGATCGTCATTCGTCATGGATACTTTGGCGCTGTTTCTTTGCATGACCGCGGGGGTCATGTGGGCGTCGAGCGGGATTGCCGCGCAGCATTTCTTTACGCAGAGTCCGCTCTCTGCGATGGATCTCACCGTGTTTCGGATGCTTTGCACGGCGGGCATCATGCTGTGTCTCACGGTCGAGAAGGGGCAGTTTCGGAAAAATATGGCCGTCATGAAGCGGGAGCCGCGGCTGTGGGGCGAGATTGTGTTTTACGGCATCGTCGCTTTGATGGCGATGCATTTTTGCTATTTTGAAGCGATTGATTTGGGAAACGCGGCGGTCGTGACGGTCTTGCAATACACGTGTCCCGCGATGGTCATTTGCTATTTGGCATTCTCGCAGCGAGCGTGGCCGGATCGGGGATCGGTCGTGGCGGTCGTGCTGGCGATTGGCGGGACGTTTTTTCTGGCGACGGGCGGGCATATCGACAAACTCTCCATGTCGGCGGAGTGTTTCGTCTGGTCGATGGCGTCGGCGGTTTTCTACGCGATTGCGGCCGTGTACCCGAAGCATTTGCAGCGGAAATTGGACAATTCGTTTCTTCTTTTCTGGGGCATGCTGATTGGCGGGGTCGCGTCGTGGTTTCTGACGGACAATTTGAATTTCGCGGATTTCTTCCATTGGAATCTGGCCTTCGATTTATTCGTAATTATTTTTTGCGGCACGGCGGTCGCGTTCATTTGTTACAACGCGGGGCTGGCGCGGCTCTCGGCGGACCAGGCGAGCATCACGACGACGGTCGAGCCCGTGGCGTCGGTGCTCTTGGCGTACGTTCTTTTCGGGCAGACTTTCGGAGCGGTCGAAGCGGGCGGAATCGTCATGATTGTGCTGGCCATAGCCATGCCGGCGGTTTTCCGGAGGAAGGGAAACGGGCGAGTGTGATATAATTGAGTCTTAAGGCGGCGGTGGGCTTTTGTTCTCAGGCGCAAGATAGTTGTTAGCTATTAGTTGTTAGCTATTAGTTCTGGGCGTCTCATAGAGATTGAGACGTCAGACGGTCAGACGTCAGACATCAGACTGTCACATATGGGGGCTTGGCTTTTTTGTCAGGCGCAAGATAGCTGGGAGCTTGGAGCCGGGAGCCTGGAGCGGCGTGATTGACTTTGGCTCTCAGGCGCAAGATAGTTATTGGCTGTTAGCTTTTAGCTGTTAGTTTTAAGCGGAAGCGCTTCGCGCATTTTTATAAAAAAATCATCGCCGAGCTTTGCATGGCACTCACGGTCGCCTTGCGTCACTTCGTTCCTAAGGCTCCGGTTCGTTTGCACAAGGCGATACCGCTTTCGTCTAATAGCTAATAGCTAGTAACTAATAACTTTCAGCACTGATGTCTCATTAAGCCGACACAGAATATAAGCGACGAAAAGGACAGGAAGGCAATGTGCCGAAATTTTACGCCTTTCAAAATCATATTTCCACAAAATTTCGTCACGAAAGTGACAATACATTCGGAGTGAACCATGCAGGCAGAGCGGATACGGAATTTTTCTATTATTGCCCATATCGATCATGGGAAATCGACGTTGGCGGACCGGTTGATTGAGATGACGGGGACCGTGGAGAAGCGCGATATGGAGGCGCAGATTCTCGATACGATGGAGCTGGAGCGCGAGCGCGGCATCACCATCAAAGAGCAGTCGGCGCGTCTTTCGTATACGGCGCGCGACGGGAAAACGTACACGCTCAATCTCATCGATACCCCCGGGCATGTCGATTTCAATTACGAAGTGTCGCGGAGTCTCTCGGCATGCGAGGGTGCGATTTTGATTGTCGACGCGACGCAGGGCGTGCAGGCGCAGACGCTGGCGAATGTGTATTTGGCGCTCGATCACAATCTGGAAATCATCCCGGTCATCAACAAGATTGATTTGCCGTCCGCCGATCCCGCGCGCGTCAAGGCCGAAGTGGAGAACGTGATCGGGCTCGACATGAGCGAGGCGATTGAAATCAGCGCGAAGACGGGGCAAGGCGTGGAAAATGTCTTGGAAGCCATCGTTTCCAAAATTCCGCCGCCGGAAGATTTGAGCGAAAAGCCGCTTCGCGCGCTGATTTTTGATGCCGTTTTCGATTCGTACAAAGGGGCGATTGCTTATGTGCGCGTGAAGGAAGGCAGCATCCGGCCCGGCACGAATATCCGCATGATGG
>CAVEYT010000051.1:0-6346 GCA_963619995.1 Acutalibacteraceae bacterium
ATTTATAAAATCGTCGCGAAGCGACACCTGCGCTCAATTCTCTTCACTCAATTCTCAATTCTTTCCCTTTGAGACGCGGACCCTTTTTACATTCTATGATATACGAACATAGAGTATATATTTTTTCACATCCATTTTTTTATCGATACCCCCTTATAAAAATTTCTTATTATCTCCTGCCTTCCCACAACCCTTTTTTTTTGTTAAAATAAGTTATCCACAAGCGAATCTTCAAATTTTTATTTTTCCAAAAACCATAGAAAATACCGTATTTTCGGTAAAAATCGATTTCATGAACTCACTTTATTCACATTGTTTCACAATTTCTCAAAACGATAGAACCTTTCTTGCGGAGGATACACGATATGGATATATTCACGCTTTGGGAGCATATTTTAAGCTCCGTCAAAATGCAAAATCCCCAATATTACAAAATGTTTTCGGAGCAGATATTTCCCGTGTCTTTTCAAGGAAATATTTTGACACTGACCGTTTCCAAAGCCTATTTGGTCGGTTGGCTCAAAAATGTTTACGAGCAACCATTGAAGACGGCCATCACGTCTCTTACCGGGGAAACCTCCCCTGAAATCGTCGTTCAAACCACAGAGACGCAAGAGATTTCGGACAGCAACACACCGGCCGTTTCGGACCAAGATAATGTATTTCATGAGACGCCGGAACCGTTTCCTAAAAATAAAACGGATGAACAATCCTCATCGACTCCGTTTGATTGGGCCTCGATCACACCCAAAAATATATCGGAAGTTTCTTTGCCGGACCTTTCGACGTCCATCTCTCAAAATCATTCTGTTTCATCTGTGAAAACAGATTCCGATCCATCGGATGCTTCCGATTCATCCATCGAATACAACGACCAGACTTTTGACAATTTTATTTCCGCCCAGTGCAATCTGATTGCGTACCAAGCCGCGCAAGAGGTCGCTCGCGCCGTCGTCCATCATGACTACAGCATGAGCCTCAATCCTCTTTTTATCTACGGTCCTTCCGGTCTGGGAAAGACCCATCTTTTGCATGCCATTCGGAATTATATTCACGAAAACGCACCGGATATCAAATCTCTTTTCATCACCAGCGAAGGATTCACCAATGAGCTCATTCGCGCCATCACCAAATCCACGCAGGAACAATTTCGCAGAAAATACCGCACCGTCGATATTCTGCTCCTCGATGACGTCCAATTTTTTTCCAATAAAGACAACAGCGCTCTCGAAATTTTCAATACCTTCAATCAACTTTTTGAAAACAAAAAACACATCATCATGACCAGCGATCGCGTCCCGGAAGATCTAAAAGGCATGGAAGATCGATTGAAATCCCGTTTCTCGACCGGTTTTATCGCGGAAATTTCGACGCCGGACTATGAAATCTGCTGCGCCATCCTCAAAGACAAATCCGAACGGGAATCTCTTCCCATGACCGAAGATGCGATTGACTACATCGCCAGCAATGTCAATAAAAACATCCGTGTCTTGGAAGGCGCCTACAATAACGTCAAAATGTATTGCAAAACGATGCATGTCCCCATCAATCGAAAAAATGCGGAAACAGCATTGCAAAGCATCATCAAATCGACCCAAGAACTCACCGTCGATCACATCATCGATACCGTTTGCAACTATTATTCCGTCTCCCGCGTCCGTGTCTTGGGACCGGGAAGGCCCAAAAAAATCGTCATCCCGCGGCAAGTCGCCATGTATCTTTGCCGAGACGAATTGGGCGAATCCTATCCGGCCCTAAAAGAAATTTTTCATAAAAAAGATCATACTTCCATCATGTACGCCTGCGAAAAGACGCAAAAAAATATGGAAGAAGATCCCGAATTTAAGGCCACGGTCCTTCATATCAAAGACTTACTCAAAAAATAAGGGAATAAAACTGCTAAAAACTTGTTTACAAAATTCACCGCAAAAGAATCTGTGAAAAATGTGAACAACCAAAGTTTTTCATACACATAGTTTTCCACAATCAAAAAGACCCTAATTTTGCGTATTTCACAAAGTTATTCACTTTTTCACAAGGCCCTACTACTACTTCTACTTCTCTTTTCAATTTTCCCAGTTTCAGAAAAGGAGCTCTCTCATGAAAATCATATTCGAACAAGCGGAACTTGCCAAAGCTTTGGATATCGTCTACAAAGCGGCACAACCCAAAGTCACATCCAACACCAATAACGGAATTTTATTTTCGACAAAGGACAATGCCGTCGAAATCCAGGCCAATGATTATACTTTGGCCATTAAAACCATTTGTCCCGCTCAAGTCGAAGAAGAAGGAGCCGTCGTCATTGCCGCTCCGCAATTGACGAGCATGATCAAATTGATGCCTCCGGGGCCGGTCGTTTTTGAAAAAAATAACGAAGAGGGAACCGCGACATTTACCGGCGGAAAAACAGTCTATCGCTTCCCCATTCGGCAAACGGATGAATATCCGGCCGTCACACCGCTGGATTCCGTCAATTCTTGCACAATGGAATCCAAAATTTTGGCGGATTTGATCAATCTGACCCAATTTGCCACAGCCGGAGACAAAGAAAAACCTCTTTTCAGCGGCATTCTTTTTGAAATCAAAGATTCCGTCATCACGTTGGCCGCGACAAATACGCATCAATTGGCCGCGAAAGAAGCGACGCTGACCGTTCCCGCCGAAAATCCGGCTCGCCTGATTGTGCCTTCTTTTGTGGCGTCGGAAGTCATTCGTTTGCTTTCTCTTTCCCAGGAAGAAACGGTCCAAATCATTTGGGGCAAGCAGCACATTGCCTTTTCTTTCGGAAATATTTATGTCCTTTCTTCTTTGATCAGCGGTGAATATCCGGATTATAAACGCGTCATTCCCACCGAATTTACCAATCGCGCCGAAATCAATTTGGCCGATATCCGCGCCGCCGTATCGATGGTGACGCCGATTTCTCGCGATATCAATTACAAAACCATCAATTTCCAATTTGAAAACAATGAAGTTTCAATTTATGAAGAAGATAAATCCATCGGGTCGTCCAAGACGGTGCTTCCTTGCGTTTTTGAAGGAGAACCGTTGCATATCGTTTTCAATTGTTTTTATATCGAAGACATTTTGAAACATTCCAAAGGGGACATCGTCATTTTCAATCTGATGAAAAACGGTCCGATGCTTGTCGAGCAAGAAGAAGACAAAAATTACCGCTATGTCGTGACGCCCATGAGAGGCCATTGATGGAAACGATTCTCATTCATACCGATTGGATTCAGCTGGATCAGGCGCTCAAAAAAGAAGGTATCATCGGGACAGGCGGGGAAATGGCTTTCTTTTTGGAACAAAATAAAGTCTTTCTCAATGGACGAAAAGTCACGGAAAAAAGAAAAAAATTGTATCCGGGAGATCATCTTTCGGTGCAGAAAAAGGACTATCAGATTGTACGGGAAATATAGAGAAAGCCTATGAAAATCAGCCATCTTCAGTTGTTTCAATTTCGGAACAAAAAAGAGTATGCGCTGCAGCCGGATGAAGCTTTCACTGTTTTGACGGGTTCCAACGGTTGCGGAAAGACCAATATTTTGGAATCCGTTTTTTTTGCGTCCGTCGGAAAATCGTTTCGCACATCCGTCAATGACGATTTGATTGCATGGGATGAAGAGGAAGCCACGATTCTTCTGGATTTGGTGATGCGCGGGGCGAAGCACCGGCTGAAAGTCCGTCTCATGCGAAAAGAGGCAGCGCAATTTTTTATCAATGACACGAAAATCCGTCGGAAAGATGTGATGGGGACGCTTCGGACCGTGTTTTTTTCCGCGGATGAATTGCGTCTCATCAAAGGGGCGCCGCAGGATCGGAGACGGTTTCTCGATTTGGAAGTGTCGCAAGTCAGCGCGCGGTATTACGAAGAAATTTTGCTGTATCAAAGAGCGGTGCAGCAGCGAAATGCCGCGCTTCGGGAAGCACAGATTCGCGGAAAAAAGCCGGATATCGATATGTGGGATATGCAGATTGCCAAAGGCGCCGCTTATATCGTCAAAAAAAGAAAAGAAACCGTCTCGCGGATGAATGATGCCATGCATGAGACGATGGCGTGCCTGTCCGGCGGTGACGAAAATGTGACGATTCAATACATTTTGGCCAAAGGCGATGAGGAAACAAAAGCGGATATGACTTGGTACTTGGAAAAATTGGCCGCTTTTCGGGAAGAAGACATGCGGCTTTGCCAGACCTCCGTTGGGCCGCATCGAGATGATTTGAAATTTTTATTGAATGGGCGGGATATAGCGCATTTCGGATCGCAAGGCCAGCAGCGGACGGCGATTTTGGCGCTGAAATTGGCGGAATGCGAATACAGCAAAACGGAAACGGGCGAATATCCGATTTTATTGCTGGACGATATCGGAAGCGAGCTGGATGAGATCCGAAAAGAAGCGCTTTTTTCCTATTTGAAACAGCGCGAAATACAGACGCTTTTGACCATGACGACAAATCCGTATGCCATCGGAAAGGAAATTCGTTGCGATGAAAAAGAATGAAGTTTTTCGGAAACGAAGCGGGCAAATGGAAACGGCCGGAGACGTCATCAACAATATGAAGGACGTGTTTTTCGGAAGTGATGCGTATCAATTTTGGCTGTTTCAAAAAAAATGGAAAACATTTGTGGGAGAGGTGCTGGCAAAAGAATCTTATATCGGTCGCAGAGAAGGTCATACTCTTTTTATATACGTCCAAAATTCCGTATGGATGCAAGAGCTTTTTATGAGAAAAGCGGAAATTTTGGAAAAAATAAGAAACGATGCGTTCGGCAGTCGTTTCACGGAGCTTCGCTTTGTGGGCGCATCGGAAAAAGCAGCGGCTCCGGTGATGACGAATGTCGAGAAAGCCAGAAAACAATACAGGGACATGGCGCGGGACCGGAAAGCGACGCTGACGGACGCAGAAGAAGCATGGGTCGCAGATTTCATGGAAAAACGAGTGTCGCAAAAAGAATTGCGAGAGGCGCTCACCAAAATGATGGAAGATACGCTGCGGCGAAGAAAAGCGGAATTGGCCGACGGATACACGCCGTGTCAAACATGCGGACGCCTTTGCCCGGCGGAAGATAGCTTGTGCAAAAGTTGTGAACTCAAAGAAAGAGAACAGACAAAAAATCGGATATTTTTACAATTATTACAAGAACCGGCGTCGTATCATGAAGATATCAACAAAACGATTCCTTGCGACTATTTACAATACGAAACGGCGCGGGAAATGCTGATTCGGCGCTGCAAAGATCAATATTTCAAAGGGTATGATCGGGAAGAAAATCAGAAATTGCTGCTCTCGCTTTTGATTCACAAACCGCCGGAAACGATGACGAAAGAGGAAATCGAGAGTACATTGTCGAATCTGGCAAAAGAAAAAAACGATATAGAAGAGTATGAAAAGAAGGAAAAAAGGGAGGCAAAACGCTATGGAAAAAGCGGGAGAAATTGATATTTCACGATATTTGGTGAAACAGGGGGACAATGTCAAGCTCTCCGATTTTGCGACGAAATGCGACATCGACATCAATAAAGATTTGGTGCGCGATATGTATTTCCCGGAAATTCAGGAAGATTTGGCGCTGCTGCAGGCGAAGCTCTATGCGCAAAACAGCTACGGGCTCGTCGTAATTTTTCAAGCGATGGATGCGGCCGGAAAGGACAGCACGGTGCGCCGTGTCTTTTCCAATCTGATTCCGAGCGGGCTCAATGTGGTGTCTTTCAAGCGGCCGAATACGGAGGAAACGGATCACGACTATATGTGGCGCATCAATCGGGAATTGCCGCGGCGCGGAGAGATCGGGATTTTCAATCGTTCGCATTATGAAGATGTCGTGACGGTGCGCGTGCACGATCTGCTCAAGCAGGACAAATTGCCGCAAAAACTCGTGGATAAAGACGTCTGGGACACGCGCTATCGGCAGATTCGGAATTGGGAGCGCTATCTTTTTGAAAACGGATTTCCCGTGATAAAAATATTTTTGCATGTTTCCAAGGACGAGCAGCTCAAGCGCATCGCAGATCGTATTTTGAACAAAAAGAAGAATTGGAAATTTGATATTTCCGACATCACGGAGCGGCGGCATTGGGATACGTACCAGAAACTGTACGCCGAGGCGATCGAGAAGACGTCGACGGAGTATGCGCCGTGGTATATCGTGCCGGCGGATAACAAATGGTACACGCGCTTTGTCGTGGCGAGGATTGTCGAGCGGGCGATACACAAATTGGCGCCGGAATTTCCGGAAATGAGTGAGGAAACGAAGGCGCAGCTCGAAAAAATCCGGCATATGGTGGAGAGCGGTCACGTCGGGATGCTCGATGAGATATGAGGTTTTCCGTCGTCCGTC
>CAVEYT010000051.1:6613-8311 GCA_963619995.1 Acutalibacteraceae bacterium
ATAGAGAGGAAAAGGGAATGGGGAAGAAACAAAAACAAAAGCAGGCGCCGGCGAAGCATGATACATTGGCGATTATGATGCTGCTCGCGGCGATTGCGCTCGGCGGTTTCAATTTGCTGTTTTACGGCGTGAATGTATTTTCGCTGGGCATGACGATTTTGGCCGCGATTTTACTCGGATACAGAATGCTGAAAAGATAAAAACAATTTTTTAAGAGAGGAAGAGGAGAATGGACATCACGCCGATTCATATCGCGTGTATGCTGGGGGCGATTCTTTTTGTGCTGGGCGCGGGCATGTATGCGTCCAAAGCGGTGAAGTCTTCCGAAGATTACAGCGTGGGCGGGCGCTCGGCGGGCGCGGTCATGATGGCGGGCTCCATTGCCGGGACCATCATCGGCGGCGGCGCGACGGTCGGCAGTTCGCAGCTCGCATTTTCCTACGGGCTTTCCGCGTGGTGGTTTACGCTCGGCAGCGGACTTGCCCTCATTTTGATGGGCATTTTTTACGCGCGAAAAATGCACCGGCTCGGCGTTTCCACAATCCCGGAAATTTTGGAGCGCGCTTTCGGCGAAAAAGCGGCGATGATGTGCACGGTGATTTCCTCCGTCGCGCTGCTTTTGTCCATCGTCGCGTCCGGCCTTTCCGGGATTTCTTTTATTGCGCTCTTTTTTGATGTACCCAATTGGGCCGGCGCCGTCATTTTGAGCGCTTTCGTCATTTTGTACACATTTTTCGGCGGGATGAAAAGCGCGGGCGTCTCCGGCATTTTGAAAATGCTGATTATTTTCTTTTCGCTCTTTATCGCCGGATTTTCCGCTTTTTCCTCGCTCCGGGAAATGGACAATTTTTCGGCCGTTTTCCCCACGATGCCCTGGCTCTCCCTTTTTGGCGAAGGCGTGCAGGCGACGTGTTTCAGCCTGTTTTCCGTCTTGGTCGGCGTCCTGTGCACCCAGTCGTACGTGCAATGCATTTTTTCGGCGGCGAGTCCGACCAAAGCGGCGTGGGGCTGCATTCTGGCGGCGTTCATCATCATTCCCGTCGGCCTTCCGTCCGTGGCGATCGGGATGTACATGCACGCTTTCGCACCGGAAACGGAACCCGTGCTCGTGCTGCCGATGTATCTTTTGAACCATGAAAACGCGGTGCTGGCCGGGATTGCCCTGGGCGGCATCATTTTGTCCGTCATCGGGAGCATCGGCGGCCTGTCGCTCGCGGTCGGGACGATGGTCTCCAAAGATCTTTTGGCGAAATGTTTTTCCGTCCGAAACGATCGCATTCTCTTCTATATGATGCGCACGGCGGTCGTCGCCGTCATTGCCGTCTCGGCCGTCATTTCCCTTTGCGCGGCGGGAAGCGAAGTCCTGTTTTGGAATTATCTATCCATGGCCTTCCGCGGCGGCGGGATTCTGTTTCCACTGACGCTGGCCATCTGGAAACCCCATCTCGTCTCGAAAGGTTGGGCCGTTTTCTCCATGGCGGCCAGCACAATCGCGTCCATGCTGACGGCGACGGTCATCCCCCTCCCCATCAATTCCCTCTTCGTCGGGCTGATCGTCTCGGCGGTGTTCTTGCTCGCGGGAATCGCGGCGAAGAAAAAGTAAATTTTGGATGTGTGCCGGGCGTTTTTGTCAGACGTAAAAAGTTAGCAGTTAGTAGTGAGCAGTGAGCAGTGCAGGTGTCGCATAGAGATTGAGAC
>CAVEYT010000052.1:0-5048 GCA_963619995.1 Acutalibacteraceae bacterium
TGCCTACGACTCCTTATTTCCCAAACCGCTTGCAAATCCCATTCGCCATTCATTCCAAAGCCAATGATAGATATATATCGATATCTATTTTAACAAAATACAAAGGCATAGTCAAAAGAAAACTCGCCTTCCCCTCCGTTTCCCACACAAAAAGAGGAGGGCCGCACCCTCCCCTTTCGTTTCCGAATTATTTATCCGCTTCGATCAAGCCGTACTGCCCGTCATCTCTCTTATAGACCACCGCATGCGTCCCGGAATCCGCATTGAAAAACATGTAGAAACTGTGCCCCAAAAGATTCATCTGCAGCACCGCTTCCTCCGGCGACATCGTCCCCAGCGAGAAACGTTTCGTCCGGACAATCTCGAGCTCCGGCTCCGCTTCCTGGGCCGGCTCCGTCTCCTCGACAAAGGCCGGCGCCAAAATCTTTTGCTCCTTGAAACGTTTCGCCAGCCGGGTCTTGTACTTATGAATCTGGCGCTCCACCTTATCGAAAACCAAATCGATGGACTTGTACATATCATCCGATTTCTCGACGCCACGCAAAATCACGCCATTCACGAAGACTGTCACTTCGCAAGTCTTCGTCATATTGGAAATCCGAAGCAGGACATTCATTTTGATGGGCTTATCAAAATACCGCTGAATTTTCCCCGTATGTTTCTCCACATAATTGTTGAGAGCTTCCGTCATTTCAATGTTTTTTCCTCTGATTGTGAGTTCCATTTCCTTTTCCTCCCTTCATGACAGGATCCCTATTTTCCAAAGAAGACATGACCCAAGTCGTTTCACATCTTCTTATGACTATTATATAGTATGCAAGGAAATAAAGAAAGGCATATTGTTATGGAAAATTTTTATCACAGGTTACAATGAAAACGAATGGCGTAAAATGATTCTTTTTTTGAAATTTGCGACAGGCGCAAGACAGTTACTAGCTGTTAGCCGTTAGCTTCTAGGCAAAAGAGGTACGCACTTCGTGCGATTTTTAAAAATGCGGCCGGAGGCCGCCACATGCTAGCCTTCTTCTGGCGACGCCCTTCGGGTGGACGATCGCCGGTGGCGCGAAGCGCCGGATGTCCTCTATGTGATAAAAAAGCAAAGGCCGCCGCATTATAAAAATCGTAGCCGCAGGCAACACCGCTTTCCGCTCCCGGCTCCAAGCTCCAGGCTCCAAGCTATCTTGTGTCTGTCATCAAAAGCCGAGCAACCGACTGCTAACTGCTAACTACTCCCTGCTCACTAAAAAAACCTCGGATTTCTCCGAGGCTTTCTCTTTTACGCCGATTACAGCACGACGACGTCGGTCGCCTGCTGGCCGCGAGCACCTTCCGTGATCTCGAACTCGACCTGCTGACCTTCTTTCAACGTCTTGAAACCTTCCGCTTTGATCGCCGAGAAATGAACGAACACGTCGTCGCCGCCTTCTCTGGAAATAAAGCCATAGCCTTTTTCATCACTGAACCACTTCACTGTACCAACCATTGTTTTCCTCCTAAAAAACACTTGCCTTTATACGAAACAAACCGCCGCGACACAATCCTTTCGAGCAGTCGAGAGGATATCATCTGCGACGGTTTTGGTAAGGCATGAAATTACTGTATCATATTTTATCTTTTTCGTCAAATACCAAATCCGGCATGGCTGACATTATAGAATCTTATCCAAGAACGATTTCGTCCGCGCTTCTCTCGGATGGGCGAAAATTTCTTCCGGCGTATTTTCTTCCACGATGTAGCCGCCGTCGACGAAAATGACGCGGTCGGCGACTTCTCTGGCAAATCCCATTTCGTGCGTGACGACAAGCATCGTCATGCCGCCCTTGGCCAAATCTTTCATGACGTCCAAAACTTCGTGCACCATTTCCGGATCGAGCGCCGAGGTCGGTTCATCGAAAAGGAGGGCTTTGGGCTGCATGGCGAGCGCCCGTGCGATGGCGACGCGCTGCTGCTGGCCGCCCGAAAGTTCCGTCGGACGCGACGACGCCTTATCGACGAGGCCGACTTTCCCCAGAAGCTCCATGCCACGCGACGCCGCTTCTTTCTTATCGAGGCCGCGGACTTTGCACGGCGCGAGCATCAAGTTTTCCAAAACGGTCATATTCGGAAACAGATTGAAACGCTGGAAAACCATGCCGACTTCCGTGCGGATTTCATTGATATTTTTCTCCGTCACGGCAACGCCTTCAAAGGAAACGGTGCCGGACGTCGCGGGGTCCAAGCCGTTGATGCAGCGAAGAAGCGTCGATTTCCCGGAACCGGACGGCCCAATGATGACGACGACTTCCCCTTCGCGGACGGAAAGTGAAATATCTTTCAGGACTTCCAAGTTTCCGAATTTTTTCCCGACGTGATCCAGTACAATCATCGATTCGCTCATTTCGTCTTCGCCTCCAAGTATGCAATCAGGCGGGAAATCGCCAGCGTCATCGCCAAATACAGCGCGGCGACCGTGAGCCAGATTTCAAAAGAGCCATACGTCTGCGCAATGATGAGCTGACCGCGACGCGTCAATTCCTCAAAACCAATCACGGAAACGAGAGACGAATCTTTCAGCATCGCGATAAATTCGTTTCCGAGCGGCGGCAAAATATTTTTGATGGCCTGCGGCAAAATGATGTAGCGCATCGTCTGCCCCCAGGTGAGGCCGAGCGAGCGCCCCGCTTCCATCTGCCCGGGATCGATGGCCTGGATGCCCGCGCGGAAAATTTCCGAAACATACGCGCCGCTATTGATCCCGCAAGCCAGGACAGCTGCCGCAAAGGGATCGACGCGCGCCCCCGTCGCGATGGGAAGGGCGAAATAAATCAGGAAAATCTGGACGAGGAGCGGCGTCCCGCGAATGCAGTCCGCATAGATTGCCGCCAGGATGCGCAGCACTTTGTATGAAGAAATTCGCGCCACGCCCACGACGAGCACGATAAAGAAACCGAGCGCGACGGAGACCGCCGTGATCTCAATCGTGACCGCCGCCCCCATCAGGAGCAGCGGAAACGCTTTTTCAATCAATTCAAAATCAAAACTCATGATACCGTCCTTTGGTGTTTATTGTATTTAGGCTTTCGCAAAATCCAAACCCTTATGCAGCCGCGAAAGTGTCTCTTCTTTTCCGAACAAAATCATCATCGCATACATCCCGGGTCCTTTCGTGACACCCGTCAAAGCGATGCGCACCGGCTCGAAAGCGTCGCGCCCCTTAATCCCCGTTTCCTTCATCAGCGCTTTGAAGGCATCCGTCAGCGCTTCTTCTGTGAAATCGGCCGCGCTCTCGATCGCCTCGATGTAGCGTGCCAAAATGGTGGCCGACGTTTCCTTTTTCATAATGGAAATGACTTCTTCGTCCTCAAAAGGCGGCACGTCCGTGAAAAACATTTTCATTTGTTCCGGTGCTTCGGCGCCAAAAGAAATCCGGTCGCGCAAAAATTCCGTGACCTTGACAAGCCAGGCGCGTTTTTCCGCCGAGAGAGGCTCTCTCACATAGCCTGCTTTCTCCAGAAACGGCAGCAAGAAATCGGTCAGCTCTTCCGCCGAAAGTTTCTTCATGTATTGGAAATTGATGTGATTCAATTTTTGAATATCAAAAACGGCGTCATTCGACGAGACGCGATCCATGGAAAATTCGCGGATGAGCTCGTCGCGGGAGAAAATTTCTTCCTCTCCCTTCGGCGCCCAGCCGAGCAGTGCCAGATAATTCACCATGGCGCCCTGCAGATAGCCCATTTCTTTGTACGCGGTGACCGACGTCGCGCCGTGACGCTTCGACATTTTCTTGTGGTCGGCGCCCAAAATCAGGGAAATGTGTCCGAATTTCGGGATCGGATAGCCGAGCGCCCGGTATATCGCAATCTGGCGCGGCGTATTTGACAAATGTTCCTCCGCGCGGATGACGTGCGTACATTTCATCAAAGCGTCGTCAATCACGACGGCGAAATTGTAGACGGGAATGCCGTCCGATTTCATGATGATAAAATCACCGACGCCGGATGATTGAAATTCCACGTGCCCGCGCACCATATCATCGAAAGCGTACACTTCGTCCGTCGGCACGCGAAGCCGCACGACCGGTTTCCGCCCTTCCGCTTCGTACTTTTGGCGCTCTTCCTCCGAAAGATGACGGCAGCGCCCGCCATAGACCGGCGTTTTTCCTTCCGCGAGCTGCGCCTGCCGCTCGGCTTCCAGCTCTTCCTGCGTGCAATAGCAATAGTACGCCTTGCCTTCCGCAATCAGGCGCTCCACTTCCTTTTTGTAGAGTGGAAGGCGCTCCGTCTGGCGATACGGACCGTTCTCGCCGCCGACATCGATGCCCTCATCCCAATCGAGCCCCAGCCAGCGGAGAGATTCTTTGATATTTTCCTCCGATTCTCGGCTGGAACGCGCCAAGTCCGTATCCTCGATGCGCACCAAAAATTTCCCGCCCGTGTGCCGCGCGAGAAGCCAATTAAAGAGAGCACTGCGCGCCCCGCCGATATGAAACGGCCCCGTCGGGCTCGGTGCAAAACGTACTTTCAAATCTGTTTCCATCATATCCTCCTGCATTTATTTTTTTATTTTTGAAATAAGAGCGCCACGGCCATCGCCGCGATGCCTTCCGCCCGTCCTATCGCGCCCAATTTTTCATTCGTGGTCGCTTTCACGGACACTTGCTCAGGCGAAATTTGCAATGCTTTCGCCACATTTTCTTTCATTTTCTCTTTGTGCGGCGCAAGCTTCGGCGCTTCGGCCAGAACCGTCACATCGAGATTTCCGACGCGCCATCCGGCCTTGTCCAAGATGTCCCGTACCTTTTCTAAAAGCGAGAGACTAGAAACGCCCGCCCATCGCGCGTCCGTATCGGGAAACCAATGCCCGATGTCCGGCTGCCCCGCTGCGCCCAAAAGCGCATCCATCACGGCGTGAATCAAAACGTCCGCATCGGAATGTCCCAAAAGCCCATCCGTCTCGCGAAGTTTCACCCCGCCCAAAATGAGCGGTCGATCCGCCGCGAACCGATGGACATCATATCCCTGTCCCACCCGAAAAGGCGGCGAACTTCTTGCCTCCGTCGTTTCCAG
>CAVEYT010000052.1:5421-8214 GCA_963619995.1 Acutalibacteraceae bacterium
TCGGAAACCATCGCAAGGCCATGAGCCACAGATTCCATCCGCGTCGGTCCGCCATCCGCAAAACGCACGGGAATAGATCCCGCCACGCGCCGCACAATGGCCGAAAATATTTCTCGCTCCTCCGGGGCCGTCACCAGAATCACTTCATCCAAAAAAGAACTCTGCATCACATGATGCAAAGTCATCTCGATGAGCGGCCGACCGCCGACCTCTGCGAGCAATTTATTTCCGGCCGCGCCGAAACGGCGACCTTCCCCCGCCGCCACCAAAATCAAACTATTCATTCCAATGTTTCTTCCAATTTGGCAAAAATCATCCGTCCCGTCGCCGTCTGATACACTGACGTAATCACGACCGGTACCTCATGCCCGATGGCGCGGCTTCCGTCCGACACCACAATCATCGTCCCGTCGTCCAAATACGCGACACCCTGGTCTTCCTCTTTCCCCTGCTTAATCAGCTGCACAAAGAGCTGCTCGCCGGGAATGACGGGCGGCTTCATCGCTTTGGCCAAATCATTCAGATTCAGCACGGAAATGCCCTGCAATTCAGCCACTTGATGCAAATTGAAATCGTTCGTGATGATGCGCCATCCCTTTTCAATGGCCATCCGCACCAGCTTGGAATCGACTTCGTCCGTATCGTCGTAATCCTCCGCCACAATCCGAATCGCATCCTTGTCCGCATGGCGGAGCTGATTCAAAATATCCAGCCCGCGCCGCCCGCGATTTCTTTTGATGGAATCGGAGGAGTCCGCGATTTTTTGTAATTCTTCCAACACAAAGACCGGCACGATAATCGGCCCTTCCAAGAAACCGCTCTTGTACACGTCCACGATGCGCCCGTCGATGATGATATTCGTATCGAGCAGTTTCCCGCGCGGCGCATCTTTTTCTTTTTTATCCTTCTTTTTGATGCCCTCTTGATGCGCCTGCACGAACGCCTGAAATTCACTCTTTTTCTCCAGGCAAAGATGCATCCCCAAGTATCCGAGCACGATGGAGAGCACCACGGACACATACGGCCCCACCACCGGCACCTGATCGAAGGCGACGCCAATCAAATTCGCGACCACGAGCCCCAGGAAAAGCCCCAGCGTGCCCAAAAGCAAATCCCAAGCCGAGAAATCGGAAAGCGCCGATTCCAGACCGGAAATGAGAGACAGCAGCCAACGAATCAAATGCGGCGAAAGCATAAAACCGACAGCGCCTCCCAGGAGCGCGCCGACCAAAATCATGACAACAGAAAGGAGCGTCACCCCCAGAAACGATTCGGCAATGACGGAATGCGGCAGCAGCTCAATCAAAATCCCTTCGGAACGCACCGAAAGAATAATCCCCGCCATCGCAAAAAGAGCGATAAAAATAGCCCGAAAAATTTTCTCCTGCATGAAACGGCCCTCGACCCGCATTCATAAACCAAAACAATCTTATCTGTCAAAACACACAGTCAATTTTTTATACATATTTTATTCTATCACATGATGGAAGTGATGAAAACTCATAAAAAAAATAAAATGACAATTAAAAAAGCGAGACCGCAAAAATCATCTCGCTTTTCATTGCCTTCCGATTGACACTCCGCAAAGAAGTGTTTTCGTTTCCTTTAGTCTGCGCTGAAAGGAAGAAGCGCAATCGCTCTGGCTCTCTTGATGGCCAGATTGATTTTACGCTGATGCTTGGCGCAGGTCCCCGTGATGCGACGCGGAAGAATCTTGCCGCGTTCGGACACGAAATGACGGAGCGCCGCCACGTCCTTGTAATCGATGGTTTCGACTTTATCGACGCAGCATTGGCAGACCTTTCTTCTCGGTCTTCTGATTTTGTCTTTCTTAAACATAGCCGTATCCTCCTATCGGATCAGAACGGAATATCTTCGTCCGATTTTGCCGATCCGAACTGACTGAAATTGCCTTGCGGACGACTGAACCCGTCAGACGGTCCCTCACCGGCTTGCGGCGTGCCGTAGCCTCTCGCATCCGTGTATCCCATATCCTGCGGTGCCTGGCTCTGACGATTGGAGCCGAGCGGCTGCGCAATCAAATTCGCAATCACTTCGGTGACGTAGCGCTTTACGCCGTCCTGTCCTTCATAGGAGCGGGTGGTGTAGCGCCCTTCCACAAATACGCGACTTCCCTTGCGGAGCTGATTTCCCACGGCATCCGCGAGATACCCCCAAGCGACGACATTAATGAAATCCGTCATTTCGCGCTGCTCGCCCTGCGGCGACACAAACGTGCGACTCACGGCGACGCTGAAAGATGCGACCGATTTGCCGGTCTTCGTCGCGCGAATCTGGGGATCTCTCGTGAGGTTTCCTAAAATCTGTACTGAATTCATCGTCCGTTCTCCTTATTTTTCGTCCAATTTCACAATGATATGACGAATAATTTCTTCGTGAATCTTGATGATGCGGTCAAGCTCTTTGATGGCAGCCGGCTCCGCGGTGAAGTCGATGACTACATAGTAGCCTTCTTTTTGATGCTTCACTTCGTAAGCGAGCTGACGCTTGCCCCATTCATCTTCCTTGTCGACGGTGCCTCCGATTTTGGTAATCGTCTGCTTGACCAGGTCGACCGCGCCGCGAATGACTTCTTCATTCGCCACGTCCACGATGAACATGACTTCGTACTTCTTGCTCATACAATCGCCTCCTTTTCGGACGTATGTCCCCCGCTCTCCGGGGGCCAGGAAGGTATCCGGCGCACGCCGGAACGCGTATAGTATACAGGAAACGAGGATGTATTGCAAGTAAAAAATGAGAAACGGGAAGTGCTTTGCTTGGATTTCACAT
>CAVEYT010000053.1:0-8161 GCA_963619995.1 Acutalibacteraceae bacterium
ATTAAATCGAAGAATCTTATTTTGCGGCATAATTATGCAATACTGCGTCAAAGGGCTCCTTAAATAGCCTCACTATTTGCGTCCCCCTTTTCCTTGTCTTGCATAATTATGCTTGTCGCAAAATAAGATAACGATTTAATCCGCGCTTCCTTAAAAGCAAAGAACGCCGCAAGCGCTGCTTCTCTTATTCTCTAAAATACGGCTTAAAAACACTTTCGCGGACTTCTTCTTTCTCCCCGCGCCGCTTCTTGCCGAAAGCTTCTTCGCGGCGTTCTCTTCTCGGCTTGTGGCTGTCTCGGTTTCCTTTGCTCTCTTTTTTACCGTCATCTTTTCCTTTTTTATGCCGATTGCCTCTTGTGTCGTCTCTGCGTTTCCCGTCTTTTTTTTGCGCGCCTTTGCGTTTCCGGAAATTCGGTTTTTCTTCCGTGATGGAAACGGGCGTGACGTCGGGCTGCTTGGTCAGGAGTTTCAACGCGGCGGCGACCAAGGTCGTCGAGTCCATATCGACGAGAAGTTCTTCAGCCGTCTCGCGCCAGGTTTCCAGGCCGCCTTCTTCGGCCGCGCGGCGCAGGCTCTCGATGGCTTCACGCTGGTTTCCTTCCATGACTTCGGTCAGCGTCGGCACGGAGCGGCGGCGAATGCGACGGCGGATGAGGCGCTCGATGTCGCGGAGCTGTCCCATTTCGCGGGAAATGACGAATGTCGTCGCCAGGCCCGTGCGACCGGCGCGTCCGGTACGGCCCACGCGATGCACGTAGCTTTCCGGATCCTGCGGCATATCGAAATTGTACACATGGGTCACGCCGCTGATGTCGAGCCCGCGGGCGGCGACGTCGGTCGCGACGAGGATATCTATCGTATTGTCCTTGAATTGGTGAATGACGGCGTCGCGCTTCGTCTGGGAAAGGTCGCCGTGAATGCCCTCGGCGGAGTAGCCGCGTTTCTTGAGGGCCGCCGTCACTTCGTCCGCGCGGCGTTTCGTCCGCACGAAGACGATTGCCAGCTCCGGCTCCTGCATATCCAAGAGGCGGCAGAGCGCGTCAAATTTCTGCGCATCGGGCAGCTCGATGTATTCCTGCTCGATGAGGTCGATTGTGACCGTCGCCGCCTTGATTTTCACGGTTTCCGGTTCCTGGAGAAACGTGTCGGCGAGCTCGCGAATCGGGTCAGGCATCGTCGCGGAAAAGAGCATCGTCTGCTTTTCTTTCGGCATGGTTTCCATGATGAAACGGATGTCGTCGATGAATCCCATGTCCATCATTTCATCCGCTTCGTCCAGGACGAGAATTTGCACGGCGGACAAATCGACGGTGCCGCGCTTCATGTGGTCCATGAGGCGGCCGGGGGTGGCGACGATGATCCCGGGGCGGCTGCGGAGCGCGCGGAATTGGCGATTGATGTCCTGCCCGCCGTAGATGGGCAGCGCGCGGATGCTCGTAAATTGTGCCAGATGATTGATTTCTTCGGCCGATTGCACGGCAAGCTCTCTCGTCGGCGAGAGAATAATCGCTTGCGGCGCCGGTTTCGTCGTATCAATGCGCTGCAAGACGGGGATGCCGAAGGCTGCCGTCTTCCCCGTGCCGGTCTGCGCCTGTCCGATCATATCGCGGCCTGTCATCGCGACGGGGATCGCCGCTTTCTGGATCGGCGTGGGTTCTTCAAATCCCATCTCGCGGACGGCGCGCAAAATCGGCGCCGCGACGCCGAGTGCTTCAAATGTTTCGACCATATGTCCTCCTTATTGTTTCGATTGATTCGCCTGCGCTTCGTCAATCATGTGCATCGTGACGGTATCAAACGGCACCGCTTCCGCAGGGCCGCCGACGCTCTCAAAGCCGACGCCCAGTTTCCCTTTGTAAAATTCCACCGCGTCACCGTCGCCGTTGAGCCTGGCCGCGTACAGCGTCTTGTCCTTCGCGACGCCGACGAGTCGATACGCGCCGGGCGGGGAAATCGTGCGCCAGCCGCCGGTCTCGTCGTTGTAAAGATAAATGACGTGCTCTTCCGTGTCGTCGTAGAAGAAACGGTCTTCGTCGTAGAAAACCGCAATCGTGCCGACATCCGCCGTCTGCACGTAAATCCGCCGCGTGTCGTAATTCGCGTCCGTCCGGTAAATGCGATAGCCGCCGCGGACGCGCATTTTCATGTACACAGCATTCGTCGCGGGCGAATAGGCGACGGCCGTGATCCTGCTTTCGCGCGGCAAATCTTCAATCGGCGCATCGGATTCATGCCCTTCGCCCTCCGGATTGTAGCGCGCGAGCGTCACATTCCAGCGCCCGCCGTTCCAATCGGCCGGATAGAGCGCCATCAGCGCCAAATTGCGATCCGGGATCCATTCGAAGAACGAGACGCCGTTTCCTTTCAAATTCACACGCTGCGGATGACGCAGATTTTCCGTATCGTAAATGGTAACGGACGTTTCGGAAACATCCGCCAAGTAGCGATTGTCGTACGAATAATGCGCCGTCCCTTGGATCGTAATCCCGGAAAACGCATCGCGCGCCTTCGTATCGACCGGCGCCTCGCCCTCTTGCGGTTTCTGCACGTCGGATACGGCATAATCAGCCGTCTGCGCGAAAAGAATCCGGTCGAGATAGAGATAAAATCCGGCTTGGAGCGCCACGCCCAAAGTAAAGTAAGTGAGGACCCGTTTCCAATTCATATCGTTTCCTCCTTATTTCACGATGAACGCCGTCGGAATCATGCGTTCGCCCAAAAGATCGGCCGGTTTATTCACGACTTTCCCATTGTAGTAGAGCGTCGTGGACGAGCCGCCGTCCAGATTGGCCGCGATGTAAGCGCCCTGCTCATAGAGAATGTTTTGCATATCCGCCAGCGTCGCACCGATGCTGTAGCCCGGCTGGCGACCGTCGATGACGACAAAAAGCATCGTGCCGTCCCGTTTCTGCCCAATCGCCGAACGCGGGCTAATCCCCCAGCCGCCGTCGCCCGAGCGAATCATTTTCTCTCCATTGACAATGAGCGGCGGGCCGAAGGTGAGCCCCTCGATGGCGCCAAGCTCGCGCAATTCTTTTTTATTGTATTCGCCGGCGATGAGATTGCCCGATTTCGTCATGCCGATGAAATCGACGCGCTCCTCTTCGCCGACATCGGCGCCCAGGAGATATTTCCCTTCGTGCAGGATGAAACCGTACGGCAAGCGCCCGGTCCCGGTCCCGTTGGGATCGTAGAAACCGCCGCCGTTGATGGCCGCGACACCGCCCGCAATCTTACAAATATTGCTGGTCGTGTCGCCCTTTTCATTGATATCGGCCGCCGTGGCCACTTGGACGCGCTTCGGATTCGGAATTTCCAGAATGTAGCCGACGAAACGATTCGCCTCGATCTTCTGCATTTTGATGGTGGAATCCGTCCGCGGCTTGAAGGTGAGAATTTCCTGCCGGGGAGCCGTGGAAACGCCGCCCAGGATCTCATTCAGCTGTTCTTGGTCAAAGAGCCAGGTAATGTAGTGCGGATGCCGCGAGCGAATGATCGCCCCCACGACGGCCCGCCGCACATTCCCAAACGGCCCGAACAGGACGACAAAGGGCGATGTCACGACAAAGAAAATCAATGTCACGATGACAAAGCGAAACCATGTATGTTTCCAAAATTGATGCATAGAATCTCCCATAAAACAGATTTGAGAATTGAGGAGCCTGACCTTTTCATACTTATCTTTTGTGGCCTTTGCACTAAAACCTGTGTCAAGAAAGAATTGAGGAAGCAAGCTTTCTTCTCTGATTTTAGTTGCTGACGCAAGATAAAAACTGTCTGTTAATCAAAACATATCATAAATCTTTTATAAAATCGTCGCCGCCAGGCGACACCTGTCCTCAATTCTCAATTCTCTTCACTCAATTCTTTTACACGAAAGACAAAATCTCCACAGGTCGCCAGAGTTTTTTACACTCCCCCTCACCCCACCGGCGTGTAATCGTCCCTTGTGAGGCGTTCCCGATAATTCTCCTCGCTGACTTCGTTTCCGATCCAGGCGCGGCGGAGGGTGTAGGGGTCATCGCCGGTGTGGACGCGACCGGAATCGGAGGTGACAACCATTTGGATGCCGAGGGATTTGGCGATATCGATCACCTCTGCGTCGTAGCTTCCGTAAGGGAAGGCGAGCCAGCGGTTTTCAATGCCCAATTTTTCTTTGAGCGCCCGCTGCGCCGCCGCGATGTCCGCGCGCGCCGCTTCCGCCGGAATTTCCGCCAATTTCGGATGCGTCGCCGTGTGACTCGCGATTGTCACCGCGCGGCTCTCCGCCATTTCCCGGAGCTCGTCCCACGTCATGCGCCCCGGTTTCCCCACGTCGCCCGTAATGACGAAAACTGTCCACGGATAGCCGTATTCCTTCATGAGCGGATACACGATGGAGAAATTGTCCGCGTACCCGTCGTCAAACGTGATGCACAGCGGTTTTTCGGGAAGCGGCGCGCCCTCCGTCACATAGGCGTAAAGCTCGGTCATCGAGATGGGATGGAAACCGTTCTTCCGAATGAGCTCCAGCTGCGCGCGGAAATTTTCTTCCGTCAGCACGGCGCCATTGTCCGGAATGTCCCCGATCATGTGATACATCAAGACGGACACGCCCTCCGCCGGCACCATCTTGACGTCGCTATCGCGAACGGCGACCGCCTCGCCCACCGGCGTTTTTTCGGAAACAATCTCCGCCTTCGGCGCCGCATCCGCCACCTTTTCCTCCGCGCCGCAAGCCACGACGCCCAAGACACAAGCCGCCGCTGCCAAGCCGATGAAAAAATATTTCCATCCTAAAAGAAATTTCCCAAACACGCCGCCATCGCTCCCTATAATAAAAACATTCTTTTTATTTTACTACATCCCGCCAAATGGACGCAAACAAAAAAGACAAGAACTGAGCGTGCTTGGCTTTTTGGTCAGGCGCAAGATTGTTATTAGCTATTAGCTACTAGCCGTTAGTTTTTGGCGGCTCATAGAGATCGAGACGTCAGACGAAAACAGTTAGCAGTGAGTAGTGAGTAGTTAGCAGTGCAGGTGTCGCCTCCGGCGACGATTCTATAAAAATCGCGCGAAGCGCGTACCGGTAAAGTCTTCCTTGTCGGAGGAAGGCTTGATATGTAGCGGCGAACGCCGCATGTTGCACCGGCAACATCATCCCGCGCCGAAAGGTGCAAAAAAAGGAATCACTCCGCGTGATCCCCCACAAAAAACAAACAAAAAAATCTCGTCCATCTTCGGACGAGATTTTTTCAGTCATATCTCTGTTCTTTGATTCTCCGATCCAAATCGCGCTTGGCCGCTTTCGTCGCGGCGTCTTGGCGCTTGTCGTAGAGTTTCTTGCCGGTCGCGATGCCGATTTCGCATTTCACGTGGCCTCTTTTGAAATAGAGTTTCAGCGGAATGAGCGTGTAGCCCTTTGTCTTGAGCTGCATGTCAATCTTGGCGATCTCGCGGCGATGGAGCAGGAGTTTCCGCGTGCGGAGCGGGTCGTGATTGAAACGGTTTCCCTGCTCGTAGGGGCTGATGTGCGCATTCCAAAGGAAGGCCTCGCCGCCCTCGATTTTCGCGAAACTGTCACGCAGATTCGCACGACCGGCGCGGATGGATTTCACTTCGGTGCCCGTCAGCGCGACCCCCGCCTCTATCGTGTCGTGGATAAAATAATTGTGCCGCGCCTGCCGGTTCAGAATGGACGCCGGTACGCGTTTGTCTTTCGTATCCATATGGTTACCCTTTTGCGGAAACGGAATCCCCCATCACCGTTTCCCTTTTTTCTTACCGCCGCGCCCGCCGTGGGACGGTTTCTCCAATCCCAGTGAAAGGCGCGGTTTCTTACCGCCGCCCTTCGGTTTTCCGCCGCCGCGGTGCAATTTCTTTTCCAATTCCAGAGGCGACTTAAGCTCGCCCAGCATGAAATCAATCTCGCGCTTCTCCTTGTCGGCGCGGATGAGCGTCACGTGCACGCTCTGCCCCATGCGGTACGTCACGCCGGAAAATTTCGTGCGGAGCGTCAGCGTGTCTTCATTGTATTCCGTTTCCTCGTCCATCGTGTCCACGTGTACGAGACCTTCCACGCCATTGTCGAGGCCGACAAAAACTCCAAAAGACGTCACGCCCGTGATGTGGCCGTCAAAGGGCTCGCCGACGAAAGGCTCCATGTATTCCGTCATTTTGAGGTCCGTGACGTCACGCTCCGTCCGCACCGCGTTTTGCTCCGTCTCGGAGGCGTGCGCCGTCGCTTTTTCCAGAAACGCCTGCTGCCGCGCGAGCTCCTTGTCTTTCGGTTTCGCAAAAAGCGCTTGGCGAATAAGGCGATGCACCATGAGGTCTGGATAGCGGCGAATCGGCGACGTGAAATGCGTGTAGCAAGTCGACGCGATGCCGAAATGGCCGAGATTTTCCGTGGAGTAGCACGCCTGCGGGAGCGAACGGAGCGCCATGACTTCCACGACGGCCTCAATCTCTTCCCCGCGCACACTTTCCAAGAGCCGCTGCACATCCTTTGGCTTCGGCTCTTCCGGCAGCTGCACCTTCGTGCCCAAAATTTTCGTCAGTTTCTTCAAAGCTTCCACGCGGTCCGGGTCGGGATCGGCGTGAATGCGGTAGACGGACGGATGCCCGGTATCCCTGAGGAATCGCGCGACCGCTTCGTTCGCCGCAATCATGGCATCCTCGATCATTTTCTCGGACTCGCCGCGAATGCGCGTCTCAATCCGGAGCGGTTTGCCGTCCTCGTCCAGCACGACTTTGTATTCGGGAAATTCAAATTCTATCGCGCCGCGCGCCGCTCTCTCACTCCGAAGCGCCGCTGCGCAATCATGAAGCGCGGAGAGCATCGGAAGAAACGGCCGCAAATCCTCCGGCGCGATGTCTTCCTCGAAGGCTTTATTGATTTCCGCATAATTGCAACGCCGTCCCACGCGAATCACTGCCGGTGTCACGCGCTCGGTCGTGACGTGACCCGTCGGCGACACATCCATGAGGCAAGCCATCGCATAGCGGTCGACGCCCTGATTTAAGCTGCACAAATCATTTGACAGTTGAAACGGGAGCATCGGAATGACGCGATCCGCCAAATACACGGAATTTCCGCGCCGATACGCTTCCTCGTCCAAAAGCATCCCATGCCGCACATAGCGGCTCACGTCCGCGATGTAGACGCCCAAAAAGAAATGCCCGTTCTCGCGACGCTCGCAATACACCGCATCATCCAAATCCTTCGAGTCCGCGCCGTCAATCGTCACCATCGGAATGTCGCGGAAATCCGCCGTTTCCTTCTCGGGGACAATTTCTTTGGGCAAGCTGTCCGCCTCGTCCAGAAGCCCTTTCGGAAACACGTGGGGCAGACGGTGCTGCGCGACAATCACATCGATATCGATGCCCTTGTCCCCCTCGTAGCCCAAAATTTCCACCACACGCCCGGTCGCGTTCGTCCATTCCCCCGGCCAACGCGTGATCTCCACGACGACACGCGCCCCCGTCACCGCGTTCAAATCCTCGCCGCGCGGAATGTCAATCGTCATGTGAATTTTTTCGTCAATCGGCGTGACCTCGCCGCCGTCCGCCAAAAGTTCATACGTCCCGACGACCGTCTCATTCGCCCGTCTCGTGACGCGCAGCACGCGCCCTTCCACCCGGTGCCGCGCCGACGTCCCCTTCACCACCTTCACGATGACGGAATCGTTATTCGTCGCCGTTTCCCGATCCGCCTCAGCGATGTACACATCCTCATGCGCCTTGTCCGTGACGAGGAAACCGAATCGTCCGTACGATTTATACGTCCCCTCGACCACCGTGCCGGGGGCATACGATTGCAAATTTTTACTCTCCATATTCATCCTTTATTTCTCAAAAATTGTTTTCCAAGGAAACAGCGTTTCCAAGGCAAAGAAAAAGAGACCTGCCAAGAGGCCTCTTCGCTTCCTTAAAACGTATTCATGTACCCGCCGAGCAGGAGACACACCAGGACAAACACCGCCCCGACGCCGACCGTCATCTTCGCCAGCACGGCATCCTTCCCGCGCGGCCGACCGCCCAAAGCGGAATCCCCGCCCATCGAAGCGCCCATTCCCGCCGTCTTCGGCTCCTGCGCCACAATGATCACAATCAAAAGAAGCGAAACAATCGTCGCAATTCCAAGCAAAAAGAACTTCAAAACCCTTCCTCCTTACATCGG
>CAVEYT010000054.1:0-8031 GCA_963619995.1 Acutalibacteraceae bacterium
ATCTCTATGAGACGCCCAAAACTAACAGCTAATAGCTAAAAGCTAACAACTATCTTGCGCCTGAGTGCAAAGCCGAGAGCGGCGTTTCCCAAAAAAATTTCTTCTATTTTATCACATCCCACGCATTCTATCCATTGCGAAGGCGCCCGGCGCGTGCTATAATGTTTCCCGTAATGCGAGGAAGAAGAGAGGGCATAAAGACTTCTGCAGAAAGCTGCCGGCCGATGCGAGGCGGCGGAGAGTTATGTCCGTGTTCACTTCGGAGCATCCGCTTGAATGGAGTAGGGCGGACGTGTTGCCGCGATAAGGCGCAATGAGTACAAATCAGGGTGGTACCGCGGAATTTTTCGCCCCTCACAAGGGGGCGATTTTTTTATTAGGGAAACGCTGATTCAAATGGTATCCGATTCTTCGATGGAATCGATGTTTCCTCCAGAAAGGAAGGACGGTATGGAAATCCAAATGAAACAGGAGCTCGGCGCGCTGCAGGAAAAAGCGCTTGCCGGTATCCGGGTCTGCGCGGACGAGAAATCGCTGCAGGATACGAAGGTGTCGTACCTGGGAAAGAAAGGGCAGCTGACGCTCATTTTGCGCGGCATGAAAGATTTGTCCGCCGAGGAACGGCCGGTGATGGGCGCGCTCGCGAATACGGTGCGCGAAGCCATCGAAGCGGCGCTGGACGAAAAGGGCGAAGAGCTCAAGGCAAAACGCATCGCCAAGCGCATCGAGGAAGAAAAAATCGACATCACGCTTCCCGCGCGGCAGCATCGCCGGGGTCACATCCATCCGCTGAATAAAGCGCTCCATGTCATCATGGATACCTTCATGCGCATGGGTTACTCCGTGGAAGAGGGGCCGGAAATCGAGCAGGATTATTACAATTTCTATTGCCTGAATCTGCCGGCCGATCATCCGGCGCGTGATATGCAGGATTCTTTCTATCTGACGGAAAATATGAATTTCCTTCTGCGCACGCACACATCGCCCGTGCAGGCGAGAACCCTCCAGAGCCGCGAGCCGAATACGCCGATTCGCATCATCGCGCCGGGGAAAGTGTTCCGCTGGGACAATGACGCGACGCATTCGCCGGTCTTCCACCAGGTCGAAGGGCTCGTCGTCGACCGCGGAATTACATTTTCCGATTTGAAAGGGACGCTCGAAGTGTTCCTGAAAGAACTCTTCGGCTCGGATACGAAAATTCGCTTCCGCGCGAGTTATTTCCCCTTTACAGAACCGTCGGCGGAGGTGGATATTTCCTTCGCCTCGCGCATGCACGGCGAGACGAATGCGGACGAATGGCTGGAAATCTTGGGCTGCGGCATGGTGCATCCGAATGTCTTGACGCTGAATCACTACGATCCCGACAAGGTGACGGGCTTCGCGTTCGGCCTCGGCATCGAACGCATCGCGATGCTCCTCTACGGCATCGACGATTTGCGGCTTTTCTATGAAAATGATATGCGTTTCTTGAAACAGTTCTGATGGGGGAGGAAACAAGATGAATGCTTCATTGAAATGGTTGAAAACCCTCGTCGACATCGAGGGGCTGGATCCGGTGGAAATGGCGGAAACGCTGACGGTGGACGGGATTCCCGTCGAGCATATTTTGCACCCGGGCGCGGGCATTTCCGGTGTGGTGACGGGGAAAATTTTATCGATTGAAAAGCATCCGGACGCGACGCATCTCGTCGTGTGTCAGCTGGATTGCGGTACGCACGGAAATCCGATCCAGATTGTGACGGGCGCGGCGAATGTCCGCGTGGGGCAGATTGTCCCGGTGGCGCTCGACGGGGCGCACGTGCCGGCGAAACACGACGCAAAAGCGCCGGGCGGTCTTGCGGTGGGCGATACGCTCATCCGCGCGTCGGCTCTCCGCGGCGTCGCATCGGCGGGAATGATGTGCTCGGCCGGGGAGCTCGGCATCGATCCGTTCCTGTTTCCGGGCGTCGAAAAGGAAGGCATCATGATTTTGCCGGAGGAAACGCCGATTGGCGTCCCCTTCACGTCGCTCTACGATTTGGACGACACGATTTTTGAATTTGAACTCACGCCGAATCGCGCGGATTGTTTCTCGATGATTGGACTCGCGCAGGAAATCGGCGGCATTTTCAATCGCAAGGTCACGCTGCCCGTCGTCACGGTGAAAGAGGAAGGGGAGCCCTTTGCGACGCGCGGCGAAGTTAAAATCGAAGCGGAGGGCCTCTGCAAACGTTTCTGCGGACGGCTTTTGGAAAATGTGAAAATTCAGCGCTCGCCGGAATGGATTGAGGATCGTCTCCGCAGCAACGGGATTCGTCCGATCAACAATGTCGTCGACGCGGCAAATTACGTCATGCTCGAATTCGGCCAGCCGCTCCACACCTACGATTACGACAAAATTGCCGGGCACGTGCTGAGCTGCCGCCTGGCGAATGACGGCGAGACGTTCACGACGCTCGACGGGCAGGAACGCGAAGTGAATGCGAGCACGCTCATGATTTGCGACGCGAACGGACCTTCTTGCATCGCGGGCGTCATGGGCGGGCTGGACTCCGAAGTGACGGACGAGACGAAAAACGTCTTCTTGGAATCCGCCGTGTTCGACAGCGCGTCCATCCGCCGCACGTCCCGTCGCTTGGGGCTTCGCTCGGAAGCGTCCGGCCGCTACGAAAAAGGTCTCAATCCGGCCCGCTCGGCCGCCGCGATCGATCGCATCGCGCAACTTTTGCAAGAGCAGGGCTGCTGCACCGTGGCGCCCGGCATGCTCGATTGCTATCCGAATCCGCCGACGAAACAAGTCATCAAGACCACCGTTTCCGCCATCAATTCGTTCATCGGAATCGATCTGTCCGCGAAAGACATGACGGACATCCTGACGCGCCTCCAATTTGCCGTCGAAGAAAATGACGGAAACCTCACCGTGACCGTCCCGGATTTCCGCCTCGATTTGAGCGGCATGCCCGATTTGGCCGAAGAAGTCGCGCGCGTTTACGGCTACGAAAATATTCCGATCACGCGTCCGTGGAGCGGCATCGAAAAAGGCGTCATGTCGAAAGCAAAAGAAATCGTCATGACGATGCAGGAAGCTCTTATCGGAAACGGGCTCTCGGAAGTGGAAACGTACAGTTTCTTCGACAAAGCGTCGCTTGGCGATTTGAATTTCCCGGAAGGCCACGAAGTCTACCACGCGATTCCCATCTTGAATCCGATCTCCGAAGAATATCCGGATATGCGCACGACGCTCTTCCAGAATCTGATGCGCGTCTTGAAATACAATCTCTCGCAGCGAAATGAAGAAGTCGCGATCTTCGAAGCGGGCATGGTCTTCCATCCGAAGGCGCTTCCGCTCACCGAGCTGCCGGAAGAGGAACTGCAGATCGCCGGTTTCCTCTGCGGCTCGCCGGAAGAAGTCGGCTACCCGAATGCGGCGCGCGGCTATGATTTCTACGACGTGAAAGGCATCGTGGAAAACGTCTTGTCGGCGCTGGGCATCCAAGGGTACACGATCCAAAGAAGCGCGTACCCCGTCTTCCATCCGGGCGTGGCGGCGGAATTTGTCAAGGACGGCCAAGTCCTCGCGACCTTCGGCGAGCTCCATCCGCTGGCGGCCGAAAAATGCGGCGTGAAAAAGACCGTCTACGGTTTCCTTTTCTCCGTCCCCGTGTTGGAGCAGTTCTACACGACGGGCGCCGATTACCAAAAAATTTCCAAACTCCCGGCCAGCGACCGCGACCTCGCGATTCTCGTCCCCGTAGCGCTCACGAATGAAGACGTCCGCGCCGTGATCGAAAAAGCGGCCGGCCCCGCCTTAGAATCCCTGACGCTCTTTGATTTGTACCAAGGCGAGCAGGTGCCGGAAGGAAAGAAATCCATGGCGTACTCGCTCTCTTTCCGCGACCCGCAAAAGACGCTCACGGATAAGGAAGTCGACGCATGGATTGCAGACATTGTGGCGGCTTTGGAAGCCGCGGAATGTAAATTGCGGTAAATTTTCTTTTTGAAATTTGACGTGTAATAGGGTTGTGAGGAAATGTTGTCACATTTTCTCGCAACTCTTTTTTTGTGTGAAATCACGCGGGGTGATTCCCCGCAGAACTCCTGTCCATTTCCAATTAAAAACCACAGCCATGACTAAACGGCTGTGGTTTTTATTTTTGCAATCAGCGTTCCACGATGGAAACGTAAATGTAGGAATTGGCCGCGTGATTTTGTGCGTCCGCGATCCAGTATTCAAAAGAGCCGCGTTTCTTGGGATCCGTCTTGCCGACGGCGCTGGCAATCAACATTTGCATCAGCACGCGGTCCGGGTAAAACATCGGATTGACGCTGCTCGATTCCGGCATCATGGAGAGCGCCTGGCAGATGGCGGAGAAGGCGAGGAGATAATCGCCGCCGAAGTGCGTCTTCGCGTATTCGATCGACGTCCGATGAAGCACATAGGCAAAGCGATACAAAAGCGCGCGCCCTTCGCGGAGCATTTCCACGATATCGTAATGCTCGCGTTCATCCGTTTCCAGACCGATTTCAATCCGGCTTTCCTTTTCGTCGATGCGGCCGAAGATGCGTCCCGTCTCATCCGAAAACGCGTGCAGATACGGCAGCGGATCCAAAATTTTTTCGACTTTGAAACTCATCATCAAATGATATTTCTGCCAATAATCCCGGTACGCCTGCGTGAGGTCTTCGTAAGCATCTTTCGTCTCCGGAAACGCCGCCGCCATCGCTTCCTGCACATCCTTCGGCAACACGTTTCCCAGATACGCCTGCATCCGCCCGCGCATCAGCGTCGTAAATTCAAAGACTTCCTTCCCGTCTCTTGTTTCCAATATCATGAAAATCGCCTCCTTATTTGAAATTTTTCAGTGGTTCCATTTCTGTATTGTATCATTTCAAACGTTGTTTTGGAAGAGGAAACGGGTTTTCGGTGCGCTTTCTTTTTTAGCAAAGGAAGCGCTGATTAAATCGTTATCTTATTTTGCGATAAGCATAATTATGCAAGACAAGGAAAAGGGCGACGCAAATAGTGAGGCTATTTAAGGAACCCTTTGACGCAGTATTGCATAATTATGCCGCAAAATAAGATTCTTCGATTTAATCCGCGGTTCCCCAAGAAAAGTCGTGCAAAGCAGATGGGTTTTATGGTATACTGAGATGAAATTTTGACAGAAAAAAGTCGGCGGATTTTGTTTCTTCAAAACGGCATCGCCGAAAGAGAAAAGGGGGATTTTATGAAGCTTTTGGTTTGCATCAAGCAGGTCGTGGATACGTCGAAGATGGAGGTCGATCCGAATACGGGGCGGCTGAATCGAAACGGGGCGAACAGCATTTTGAATCCGTGTGACAGAAACGCGCTCGAGGCGGCGCTGGCGCTTCGCGATGCAAAGGGTGGCACGGTGACGGTCGTCACGATGGGTCCGCCGCAGGCTGCGACCGCTTTGACGGAAGCGGGCTCGATGGGCGCGGATGATTTGTATCTGGTGACGGATCGCGCGTTTGGCGGCGCGGATACGCTGGCGACGAGTTACACCTTGGCGGCGGCGATTCGGAAACTGGGCGCCGATTTCGATTTGATTTTCTGCGGCGTGGAGTCTATCGACAGCAATACGGCGCAGGTCGGCCCCGAAGTGGCGGCGATGCTGGGGATGGCGGATGTCTCGGCGGCGACGGCGATTTCGTACGAAAACGGAAAACTCACGGTCACGCGGGCGGACGGCGAGGATCGGGATGTCCTGACGCTCTCGCTCCCGGCGGTCATCACGGCGACGCCGGAGCTGAATGCGCCGCGTTATCCGAGTATTTCCGGGATTCTGAAGAAAAAAGAAATGGAAATTCACAATTTGACGGCGGCGGATTTGGATGTGGACGCGGAGCGCGTGGGCATCAAAGGGTCTCCGACGCAGGTGAAGGGCGTGCGTCCCGTGGTGCCGGCGAAGAAGGAAAATTTGCGCATTGATGATGTGCCGGCGGCGGAAGCGGCGACGCAACTCGCGGCGGCTTTGGTGAAACTTTTGTAAGGAGGCTGAGATGGACTTTTCGCAATATACAGGAATTTATGTCATTTGTGAGGCGGCGTCCGGTACTCCTTCGCAGGCGGCGGCCGAGCTTTTGGGCGAAGCGCGCGTGCTCGCGGATAAGACGGGGGACGCTGTCGCAGCGGTTTTGATTGGCGCCGGTGTGGAGAGCGCGGGAAGCGATTTGATTGCGTACGGCGCGGATACGGTGTACGTGCTGGATCATCCGCAGCTTTCGCATTATGACGGAAAAGCATACGAGAAAGCGCTCGGCAGTTTCTTAAAAGAGAAGAAACCGTCCGCGATTCTCTTTGCGGCTGATGCGTACGGACGGGATCTCGCGCCGCGCATCGCGTCGTATTTGGTTTGCGGCGTCACGGCGGATGTGACGGAGCTTTCCGTCGACGAAAAGACGGGGCTCATCATTTGGTCGCGTCCGGCGATGGGCGGCAACATCATGGCGGACATCGTCAGCCCGTCGTATCGCCCGCAAATGGGCACGATTCGCCCGGGGACATTTGCGGCACCGGCAGCCGATTCGTCAAGAAAGGGCGAGATTGTCAAAGTGCCGGTCGAGTTGGCGGCGTCGGATTTCGGGACCGTCTTGCAGGAAATTTTGAAAGCGCCGAAGGAAGAAAATCCGGTGGAAACGGCGAAAATCATCGTAGCCGGCGGCCGCGGGATTCACACGGAGGCCGAATGGGCGAAAGTGCGCGAGCTGGCGGAACTCTTGGGCGCCGCAGTGGGCGTGACGCGTCCGATTGCCGAGCTCGGTTGGGAGCCGCACAGCCGCCAAATCGGGCAGACGGGGAAGGCGGTCGCGCCGCATATTTACATCGCGCTGGGGATTTCCGGCGCCATGCAGCATGTGTGCGCCATCAAGCCGGACATTTTGATCGCGGTGAATCGCGACAAGAGCGCGCCGATTATGGAATTGGCCGATTACGCCGTCACGGCGGATTTGAAAGAATTTTTGCCGGCTTTCATTGCCGAGCTGAAAAATTTGAAAAAAGAATCATAAAAGTTTGGAAAGGAGAGCGAAAATGGGAGAGGGAACGGCTACAATTTTTTACAATCATCAGTACTATTATGATTTCGAGCACGTGATCAATGCCGATGATCGGGCGCTGCATTTCGGCGACGGATGCTACGAATGGATTCGCGTCCACAAAGGACGGCCGTTTGCGCTTTCGTACCACATCGACCGCCTGTATCGCTCCATGCGTCTTCTGGAAATTCGCGCCGTGATTGCGCCGGACGAATTCACGGAAATCCATGAAATCATCGCCGAAGAAAACAAGATCGAGGAAGGCTATCTCATGCTCGTCGTGACGCGCGGCGCCGGTGTCCATGAATTCGGGATTCCGCCGCGTATGGCGATGAAGCCGAACACGCTCGTTTACGCGCGGCCGCTCGACGTGGAAGCCGTCGAAAAGACGCAGCAGGGCGTTTCCTGTATCACGTGCCCCGATGAACGCTGGGCGCATTGCGATATTTTGAGTCTCAATATGTTGCCGAACATTATGGCGCGGGCCAAAGCGCAGAAGAAAGGCGCTTACGATGCCATTTTCCTCAAAGACGGAGAAGTCACGGAAGCCGCGCGCTCCAATGTCTTCATCGTCAAGGACGGCGTCATCTGGTCGACGAAAGCCGACTCCCGGATGCTCAAGGGCATCACGCGCCAGCTCGTCTTCACGCGCGTCGCGCCCTCGTCCGGCGTCACGGTCATCGAGCCGGACCAGCCGCATCAGCTCATCACAAAAGAAAATCTCATGGCGGCCGACGAAGTCTTCCTGACGAATTCCGAGTCCGGCATCATTCCGGTCCTTTCCATTGACGGACAGGACATCGCCGACGGAAAGGTCGGCAAAGTCACGCAGGCATTGCAGGAACATTATCTCCATCTTCTCTACGACGGACTGCCTTAAAAAAGGAAACAAAAAAAGCGCTTTCGCATCGTGCGGAGCGCTTTTCGATTGGCAAAAATTTGAAGAAAGCAAAAGCGGAAAACCGTCAGAGAAGGAGAAGGTGTATGAAAGGC
>CAVEYT010000055.1:0-8028 GCA_963619995.1 Acutalibacteraceae bacterium
ACGGGTAGCAGCACCACGTTTCCCCAAAAACCTCTATAAAAATAATTAGACGAGAATTAAAAGGCGTGGTATGATAAGAATTTAAAGAATAAAAATTTGGATCCTTTCTAAAGGATTGACAGAAAATTTTCCAAGTATGGAGAATGTGGATGATGAAAAGAATTTGGGCGCTTTGTCTGCTTTTGCTCTGGCCGTTTTGGCCGGCAGAGGCGAAGACGGATGTCGCGGTTTCGTTTCCGTATTCCTTGACGGAGACGACGCCGACGGTGCCGCAGGGGTCGACGCAGCTTTTGTATGTCACAGCCGAGCATGTGAATGAGCCGCGTGAGGAGACGCTGCACGTCGCGGTGGAGCTGCCGGACGGTTTTGTGCCGGAGGCGGGAGGCGGCTGGACGATTTCCGGCCAAAGAGCGGAGACGCAGCTTTCGCTTTCGGCCGATTACGGGCAAAACATGGCGGTGCTGTCCGTCGCGGCGTCGGAGGCGGCGGCGGTCGGGACGCATACGGCGCGCGTGACGTTTTCCGGGGCGGGGCTTTCGGAAACGAAGGCCATTTCTTTTACCGTGGCGCCGAGAGTTGCGGAAAAAACAGACAAGAAGGGCGCGGCGAAAAAGAAAAAATCGCTCGGCTGGTACATTCAAAGCGTCGTGACGCCCGTTTCCGCCGACGGGACGCGGCAGAGCGGCGCGGAGCAGAATACGCTTTACGTGCGCGATGTGCAGCTGGAAAATATTCGTCACAGGCTGACGGGCGGCGGCGCGGTGGATTGGGGCACGGCGTTTTCCGAACCGGCGACGTATGTGCTGGCCGAGCTGCGCAATCCGAAAAAAGATGTGCGGAGCCTGCGTTTCCGCGCGGAGCTTGTCGACTGCAAGACGGGGGCGGCAGTGCCGGGGCTCGTGACGCCGTCCGGGCATTCGGGCATGGCGCCGGAGGCGAGAGGCGCGACGGAAGCGGTGATTTCGCTCGACGGCAATATCGTGCAGGGCGTCGTGCTGCCGCTCTATGTCGATCCTTTTGAGATCGAAGAAGGCGATTACAGTCTGCGGACGACGGTGTGGGACGAGAGCAGCTCGCGCACGAATGAATCGCCGCTCACGATTGTCAAGAAACGAAATGTGGGATTTTTCGCGCTCACGGTGGCGACGATTTGTGCGCTCGGCATTTTGCTGTTTTCCGGGAAACTGTGTCGCCGGATCAAGACGCTCGGCGCCGGCGGAGACATCGCGGTCGCGCTTTTTGCGTCGCTCGCTTTCGGCAGTGTCGTGCTGCCCGTGACGCTTCTCGGCGATTTTCTGCACGTATTTTTAGGACCGTTTTCCAGCCTCGTGACGGGCCTTTTGTCCGGCGTGCTCCAGTATTTGCTTCTCTTTGCGCTTTTGACGCTCTTCCGCCGGCCGGGCGTCGCGGCGCTGTTCTTCCTGATGAAGTGGCTCTTGGCCGGGATTCTCTTCGGCCGTTTCACTCCCGTTTCGGCACTGAATTACGCCGTCTACATCGGCATTTTGGAAACGGTGCTCTACGCGTCCGGTTTCTATCGGGGCGAAGAAATCACGAAGACGCGGCTTTGGCTGACGGCGCTCTTGGCGGGCGTCGCGGACATGGCGATCACCTTCCTCAATCTAGAGCAGCTGATGTTCTTCTATCGCCTGTATTACGCGGACTGGTTCATTGGCCTCTTCGTCATTGTGAATGGCCTCGTCTACAGCAGCCTCGGGGCGTTTCTCGGCATGAAACTCGGGAAGAAACTGTCGGGGGTGATGAGCCAATGATGCTGAAGATTAAAAATTTTTCGTGTCGGTATCGGACGCGGAAAAAGGAAACGCTCTCGTCGGTCTCGCTTTCGCTCGCGGAAGGGGACATGGTGCTCTTGGCCGGGAAGAGCGGCTGCGGGAAATCGACGCTCATCAAGGCCATCACGGGACTTTTGGGCGGCGGCGCGGAAACGGACGGGCAAATTTGGCTGGACGGACGCGACGCGCTCTCGATGACGCCGGAGGATATCGGCCTTCTGGTCGGCGCGGTGTACCAGACGCCCGACGATCAGCTCTTTGCGATGACGGTCGCGGACGAAGTGGGATTCGCGCTGGAAAATCGCGGCGAGACGCCGGAGAAAGTGGCGCAGGAAGTCGCACTTGCGCTTGAAAAGACGGGGCTTTCCGGATTTGAGGCGCGCAGCATTCACGCGCTTTCCGGCGGGCAGCGGCAGCGCCTGGCTTTGGCGTCCGTCCTTGTCACGCACCCGCGCCTTTTGATCTTGGACGAGCCGGTCTCGCAGATGAATCCGCAGGGCGTCACGGAATTTTTGGCGCTGCTCCGGCGGCTTCACGAAGAAGACGGCATGACGATCTTGGTCGCCGAGCATCGCGTGAATGAATTGGCGGAAAGTTTCCCGCGGCTGGCGCTGATGCACGAAGGGCGATTCGTGTACGACGGGCCGACGGAGGACGCGTGGGAAGCCGTGGGCGATTCGACGGCCTACGGACTACGCGAGCCGCAGACCGTGCGCCTTTCGCGGCAGCTCTCGCTTCCCGTCCTGACGTCGGATATCGAAAAAACGGCTGATGCCATCCGCGCGTCCGGCCGTTTGGATAAAGATAGGAAACCGGAAGCGAAGCGGGCGTTTCCGCAGGCGCCCCGCGAGCCGTTTCTTGTCTGCGAAAATTTACATTACACGTACCAAGGCGCGAAAGAAGAAACGCTGCACGGCCTCTCCTTCACGCTGGGACGAGGCGGGCTCTACGCCATCATGGGCGAAAACGGCGCGGGAAAATCGACGCTGATGAATTTGTTGGCCGGATTGGAGGCGCCGAGCGAGGGCCGGATTTCCTTGGCGGGCGTCCCCATGACGGAGGCGCTTTCGCAAGCGGGCTACATGCGCCAAGAAGCCGATTTGATGCTCTTGACCGATTCCGTCGCCGAAGAAATTTCCTGGAAGAACGATACACTCTCGGACGAAGAATTGGATTCCTTCTTGCGGACGCTGCGGCTTCGGCATTATAAAAACGATTTTCCACCGTCGCTTTCCAAGGGGCAGCGGCTTCGTTGCGTTTTCGGCGCGATTTTGGCGCGGCGCGATCATTCGCTGCTGCTTTTGGACGAGCCGACGACGGGGCAGGACCAGGACAGCCTCTCCGAGCTCAAGCGCCTCTTGCAATGGGCGGCGGGCGAGGGGAGGACCGTCCTCTTCATCACGCACGACACGGAAATGGCGGCCGACATCGCCGACGCGGTGCTCCTTCTCTCCGAAGGGAAATTGCTCGCATTCGGCGCGCCGCACGAGATTTTATCCGACCGCGCGCTTCTCGCGAAAAGCGGTCTTTCCGTGCCGCCCATGCTGCGGCTTTCGGAAGAGTTGGGGCTTTTGCCCTGTATCACGGTCGAGGAGGTGGCAAGTTATGTCCTTTAGACAACTGTGGGAAGGCGGCAGTGGCGATTCTTTCATCGCGCGGCTGGACGGACGGACGAAACTTTGCGTCCTCTTCCTTTTCGCCATCCTCATGATTTTGGCCGACAATCCGCGCACACTCTTTGTACTCTTTTCCGTTTCCATCGCGCTCCACGGACTGGCCGGGACGCCGTCGTACAAATGGCGTGCGCTCTGCCTTTTCATGCTGCTCGCGCTGTGGGGCTCCGTCGCAAGCCAAGCGCTCTTCTTCGCGCAATATCCGAAGACACCGCTCGTGACGCTCATCCCGCCGACCTTTCCCGTCCTGGGACCTTTGACGGACGGCCTCTACATTTATCGCGAAGGCATCATCTACGGCGCCGTGCAGGGGATGCGCTCCGCCGCGCTTCTTTCCATGGGGCTGCTCCTTTGCTGGACGAGCGATCCACGCGAGCTCCTGCGCGGCCTCACCTCGTGGCGCCTCTCTCCGCAGGCGGCCTTCATGCTCGTCACCGCCATCCGTTTCTTCCCCGTCCTCGCGGCGGAAGCGGGCGAAGTCCTCGTGGCGCTGCGCCTTCGGAGCGGGGAAAATAGCGGTCGCCGCGCCGGCATTCGCTACCTGCCCTACATGATCAAGCCGCTTTTGACGCGCTGCCTCCGTCGCTCCCAGACGCTGGCCCTCTCCGTCGTCTCGCGCGGCCTCTTCCTGGCCGGGAAACAGACGGTGGCGCCGTGGAACCTTGGCGAAAAAGCAGCCTGTTTCCTCTTCTTCCTCCTCGTCCTCGCGGCCGGCGCGGGAAAAATCCTCTACGCGCTGGCCGGCGAAGGCCTCTATATCGGTGCATTCCGCACATTGTATGATTGGACGAAGCTGTATTTATGAAACGATACAAGAAATATCTCGTCTTTTTCCTCTTCGGTCTCTCGTGGCTCGCGCTCTTTTGGCTGACCGGAAGCCGCACGCCGTGGATGATATTTCAGGAAACGGCGGAAGAGGACGGCATCGTCGTCTCGCTGGGCGATTTGGCCGGCTCGAATTACGACCGCATGGGATTTCCGAGCGGCATCGTGCGCTACGTGCCGGCCGACGACAGCTGGATTGTCGGGACGGACAGAGGCGAGCTCATCCACGTCACGCGAAAGGGCCGCGAACTTTGGACGCATTCCCTGGGGACGGGCGAAATCGAAGCGCTCGAGATCTCGCCGGACGGAAAGACGGCGTACGTCGGCGAAAAAAGTCCGGACGGGTTCCTCTACGCCGTCAGCACAAAGACGGGCGACATTCTCTGGAAATTTTCCGGCGGCGACGTGATTGGAAGCGAGCCCGCGCTCCGTTCCTCCCCGGCGCCCGTGCACATTGCCGTCGACGAGGCGGGAAACGTCTACGCCGCGCTGTATCGCTACTCCGTTTCTGCCAATCAAAAACGCGCCTACATCAGCCGCCTCGTCGCTTTTTCGGCTGATGGACGCGAGCTGTGGCGCTATCCGAAAAACGAAAATATGGACGCGTGGGTGGCCTGGGACAGCGCGGCGGCCGGGCGCGTCGCTTTCGGCACGTCCAATTACGAAAATACGGAAAACATTCGCTACGGGAAACACGCGTACATTTTAGACGCGGCGACCGGCGAAGAGGTGACGACCGTTTCCGTCCCCGTCAAAAAAGAATTCGGCGTCGCCGTCTTCCGAAACGGCCCGAATTTTTCGCCGGACGGCCAAATTTTCGTCATGACGGCCTCCGACGGCCGCGGCTTCGTCTTCAATAAAGATGGGAAACTTCTGTGGGAGCGCGAAATTTCCGGCATCCGGAGCGCGGGGAGCATCACGATCAATGCGTCCGGCCGCGACGCGTACGTCCTGCCGACGGGAGACATTCTTTTCGGCACCATCAATACGTTTGCGCGCGAAAATTGGCAAATGCCCGCCCCCGTCCTCCATCCGTCGAGCAATACGATTTTTGTTTTCCAAGCAGATGGCACGTTCCGATGGAAATACCAAGCCGCGGGCGAGATCGAGGAAACGGCCTTCGCCGCGAATACGATTGCCATCGCCGTCGGAAGAAACGTCCGCACGCACGACTACAGCGTCCACGGCGCGCAAGCTTTGGACAGTAAGACAGGAAACGTCCTTCTCTCCAAGCACACCAAAGGCCCCGTCCAAAACGTAGCCGTCTCCACAGATGGAAAAACCATAGCCGCCACCGAACTCCCCGCCGTCACCCCGGAAGGCACGCTCCTAGGCGCGTACCGGCTGCATATCTGGGATGTGGAAGAATAGAGATGTGCGTCGGGAGCGTGCGCTGAGCTTTGTTTCTCAGACCCGAGATAGTTATTAGTTGCTAGCTTTTAGCTATTAGACGAAAGCGGTGTCTCTTTGCGACAATTTTTATTATGCGGCGGAGCCGCTTCCTGATTAGCTTTTTATGCACGGTTAATGGAGAACGGATAGCAACGAAATGAGCACAAAAAGTCAATCATTTGGAGTCTGACGCCTAATGATTTCGTCCCCATGAGACGCAAAAAAACTAACAGCTAACAGCTAAAAGCTAATAACTGTCTTGCGCCTGAGAATCAAAGCCAAGCACGCGAGCTGCTTTTACGAAAGGAATGTGTTTCCATGATTTCTCATTTCCTTCACTACTACCGCCCCTACAAAATCATTCTTTTCGGCGTGATTTTGGGGACATTTGTCACGGCGGCGCTGGACCTTTTGTTTCCTATCGTCGTGCGCGAGCTCATCAATCGCGTGCTGCCGGCCGGGGATTTGGAAGCGCTTTGGATGGGGGCGGGCGTGCTTGTCGTGCTGTACACGCTGAACTTTTCCTTGCAATATGCCATTTCCTATTTCGGCCACGTCATGAGCGCCGGGATTGAGCACGATATGCGGCGCGATATTTTCCGCCACATCGAGGGACTTTCCTTTTCGTATTTCGACAATGAAAAGACCGGGCAGCTCCTTTCGCGCATCACGAGCGATATTTCCGAAATCAGCGAACTGTCCTTCCGCGGGCCGAATGACGTCCTCATCTGCGGCGTCACCATGCTGGGCACCATTTCCGTCATGCTCTTTTTGAATTGGCCGCTCGCGCTTCTCGTCGGCACCCTCCTCATTTTGAAATCCATCCAGACCGTCGATACGAATCGCAAAATGAAGAAAGCGTTTCGCAGAAACCGGGCGAAACTGGGCGAGCTGTCCGCCGGGGCCGAGGAGAGCCTTTCTGGCATCCGCCTCACGAAAGCTTTTGCCCGCGAAGCTTACGAGCTCCTTCGCTTCGAGAAAAAAAGCGATGAGCTCCGCGACACGCGCTGCGAATCCTCCCGCCTCGTTGCGCTTTTTTCCTCCGGCATGAATTTTTTCACAAACATCATCGACGTCGCCGTCCTTCTCGTCGGCGGCGGCATGATCGCGGCCGGCGAGCTCGCTTTTTCCGATTTCATCGCATTTCTTCTGTACGTGAATATTTTTATGAAACCTGTCTTCCGTCTGACCCTTTTGACCGAAGCGTACCAGCGCGGCATGGCGGGTTTCCGGCGCTTTGCGGAAGTCATGGAAACGAAGACCACCGTCATGGACGATCCCGCAGCGCTGCCGGTGACCGTTTCCCGCGGCGAGATCACATTTGAGGACGTGAGCTTTGGCTACGACGCCGCGCGGCCCATTTTGAGAAATTTGAATTTTATGATGGAAGCGGGGAAGACCACCGCCTTCGTCGGCGAGACCGGCGCAGGGAAATCGACGCTCATTTCCCTCCTGCTCCGTTTCTACGATCCCACGAGCGGCCGCATTTTAATCGACGGCACGGATTTGCGCGCTATGTGGCAGGATGATTTGCGTCGCCAAATCGGGCTCGTGCAGCAGGACGTGTTTCTGTTTTCCGATTCGGTCGCGGACAATATCGGCTACGGCAAAGAAGGCGCGACGGACAAAGAAATTCGGGCAGCGGCGAAAATGGCGGCAGCGGAAACATTCATCGAAGCGCTCCCGCAAGGCTTTGCGACGCCGGTGGGAGAGCGCGGCGTGAAACTCTCCGGCGGCCAAAAGCAACGCATCGCCATTGCACGTGTCATTTTGAAACATCCGAAAATTGTCATTTTGGACGAAGCAACATCGGCGCTCGACACGGAAACGGAAGAGCAGGTGCGAAAGACACTGGAAACCATCGCCCAAGACCGCACGACCATCCTCGTCGCCCACCGCCTCTCCACCGTCCGAAACGCCGACCGCATCATTGTCCTCGATCAAGGCCAAATCATCGAAGACGGCACGCATGAGAGCCTCTTGGCCAAGCACGGAAAATACTGGAGTCTCTGCGAGGCGCAGAAACGGGAAAAAGAAGCACCGTGAGCTGCGAGCCGGGAGCCCGGAGCGCTTCTCATAGAGATGGAGACGTTTGTCGCCGTTATCCGTTTACCGTTCGTCACATAGCAAGATAGCTATTAGCTTCTAGCTGTTAGCCATTAGACAAAAACGGTACGCGCCTCCGGCGCATTTTATAAAATCGCGCGAAGCGCTTCCGCTTCAAACTAACAGCTAGTAGCTAACAGCTAATAACTATCTCGCGTCTGACACAAAAAGCCGTTATCCGTTGTCCGTTTACCGTCCGTTACATCGCAAGACAAACAAAGTCATTCATGCACGGTTCA
>CAVEYT010000056.1:0-80 GCA_963619995.1 Acutalibacteraceae bacterium
ATGCGTCTCGCAGCCTTGCGTGGTAAGTACCGTTTGTGAAAATAAAAGTTTCATGTCTCTTTCGGCGTAAGCATTGGCAA
>CAVEYT010000056.1:90-7951 GCA_963619995.1 Acutalibacteraceae bacterium
GGAGGGGTGCTCGGATGCGTCTTGCAGCCTTGCGTGGTAAGTACCGTTTGTGAAACAAAAAATTTCTCGCCTCTTTCGACGTAAGCATTGGCAAGGCTGAGCATCCGAGCACCCCGGAACACAGGAAAATTTCAATCTGGCGGCGTCTTCTTTCTTTGCTACTTTCTTTCTTCCACGGGGAAGAAAGAAAGTAGATCGCGACAGGAGTTCTGCGGGGAAGCACCCCGCGTGATAAAGTGCAAAAAGGAAACCACAGCCAATCTCCCCGCGTGATTCATCACAAAATAAAACTGCGGCAAAGCACCCCGCGTGATTCCTTACAAAAAAAAGAGACTGCAAGAAAATGTTAAAACATTTTCTCGCAGCCCCTTTTTTACCTTAATTCCCCCATACTGTCCCGCAAATAATCCATATACTCCAGCGCCCGCCCCGCGCCAATCGCATTGACGTGCATCGGATTTTCCACCACATACGCCGGAATGCCCGTCCATTTCGTAATGAGCATGTCCAGCCCCGCCAGCAAACTGCCGCCGCCGCAGAGCAAAATGCCGTGGTCGCGGATATCCGCCAGAATCGTCGGCGGCGTTTTCTGCAGCACCGTCAAAATTTTTCGATGCATGACCTCCAGCGTCGGCGCAATCGCCGCGGCCACATCCTCGCTCGTCACCGTCACATGGACCGGCAGACCCGTCGTGCGCGAAATCCCCGCGACATCGGCCATTTCCGGAATGCCGGACACAAAGAACGACGCGCCCAGCATTTCCTTCACTCGTTCCGCCACGCCGCAGCCGATTTCCACGCGATACTGATCCCGCACGACCGAAATAATCGCTTGGTCCATCGCCCGCGACGCCTCAGACGCCGAATCCGCGACAATGACGCTGTATTTCGACAGCACCGATACATGAAACGAGCCGCCGCCCACGTCGCAGACCATCGCGCCCTGAATCCGATCCGTATCGATGCCCATTCCCAGAACGGCCGCAATCGGCTGCTCAATCAAAACCGTTTTCCGCACATCGAGCTGCACCGCCGCTTCCAAAAGCGCCCGGCGCTGCAGCCCCGTCACCTCCGGCGGCACGCAAATCGCCAGCCGCAAATGATAAAAAAGGCTCCGCATGTACGACTCATTCAGAAGCGATTTCAAAAGATACACCGCCGCGTCGTAGCTGACGATATTCGCCCGCTCAATCGGACGGATGATGCGAATATTTTGCGGCGTGCGTCCTTCCATCAGCGCCGCCTTCGCGCCAAACGCGATACACTCCCCCGTCTGCACCCGCTGCGCCACGACGGACGCCTCCCGCAAGACCGATTTCTTTTTCTTCACATAGAGCGTGACATAGGACGTCCCCAAATCGACGCTGATATCCTCCGCGCCGAAAGACCCCAGCCGCTCCAGGAAATTAAAAGCCGGAGACGCCGCCCCGGTCGCATTGTCCGCCTTGCTCATGTGTTCACACGGGAGATGCTCGCTCCCAGCCCCTTCAATTTTTCCACCAAATGATCGTAGCCGCGGTCAATGTGATGCAGCTCGCCGATCTCCGTCTCTCCTCTGGCCGCCAATCCCGCCAGCACAAGCGCCGCCCCCGCACGCAAATCCGTCGCACGCACGAAAGCTCCCTGCAAAAACGGCACGCCGCGCACCAAAGCCCGCCGCCCCTCGACGACAATATCCGCGCCCATCCGACGCAACTCATCCACATGCATGAAACGATTCTCGAAAACCGTTTCCGTCACGGCCGAAATCCCGTTTCCCACCGTCATCAGCGCCATAAACTGCGCCTGCATATCCGTCGGGAAACCCGGATACGGCAACGTCTTGATATCCGTCGAGCGAATTTTCCCCGTGCTCACGATACGCACGCGATCCACATCCTCCAGCTCGACCGTGACCCCCGCCTCGCGCAATTTTGCGAAAAGCGGCTTCAAATGCTCCGTCACCACATTGTCCACGACCACATCGCCGCCCGTCATCGCCGCGGCCATCATAAACGTGCCCGCTTCGATCCGATCCGGAATCGGCGTGTGAGAAATCCCCTCCAGCATCCGGACGCCATCGATGCGAATGACATTCGTCCCCGCACCCTTGATGCTCGCGCCCATGCCCGAAAGAAATGTCGCCAAATCGACGATCTCCGGCTCCTCGGCCGCATTCTCAATCACCGTGCGCCCATCCGCCAAGGCGGCCGCCATCATGATATTTTCCGTCGCGCCCACGCTCGGGAAATCCAGATAAATGCTCGCCCCCGAAAGACCCTTCGGCGCACGCGCTTCCACATAGCCATCCGCGATCTCAATCTCGGCGCCCATCGCTTCGAACGCTTTCAAATGCAAATCAATCGGCCGACTCCCAATCATACAGCCGCCCGGAAGCGCAATCCGCGCCCGGCCCATCTTCGCCAGAAGCGGCCCCATGACCAAGAACGACGCCCGCATCTTCGACACCAAATCATACGAAGCTTCCATCCCGCAAAGCCCCGCCGCATCAAAGACGAGATCGCTCCCTTTCTTTTCGACAGTCACGCCCAAAGACACGAGCACATCGGAAATCGTCCGCACATCCTCCAAATCCGGCACATCGCAAATCGTCGCCGGCGTCTCCGGCAACATCGTCGCCACAATAATCGGCAACACCGCATTCTTCGCCGCCGACACCCGCACCGTCCCCGAAAGCGGCGCGCCGCCCTGAATAATCAACCTCTCCAAAAATTTCACTCCAAACTTATGACTTCAGCGGAAAGACCCCATTCCCGCTCTTTTATTTTAGGAAGCGCTGATTCAATCGTTATCTTATTTTGCGACAAGCATAATGATGCAAGACAAGGAAAAGGCTAACGCAAATAGTGTGGCTATTTAAGGAAGCCGCAGGCGCACGTATTGCATAATTATGCCGCAAAATAAGATTCTTCGATTGAATCAGTGGTTCCTTTACATATGAAACCTATTTTCGTTTATAGAAACGTAAATATCATACCACAAAACAGGGATCGCCCGCAAGAAAGTTAGCAATGAGCAGTGCAGGTGTCGCCGTCGGCGACGTTATATTAAAATGTGGCCGAGCTTTGCATAGCACTCACAGTCGCCTCGCGTCATTGCGTTCCTAAGGCTCCGGTTCGTTTGCACAAGGCCGCCACCAATTAGCCCTCTTCGGGAAGCAAGCGTCCGGTGGACGGTCGCCAGTGGCGCGAAGCGCCGGGTGATGGTTCCTCTATGTGAGAAAAAATAGCTCTATAAAGACGCAAAAAACTCCCCGTCTTGAAAATTTTCAAGACGAAGAGTTTTTTTGATGGAGAAAATTTTTATTTCCCTTTATACCGGCGCCACAAAAGCACTGCGATCACGAGGAGTCCAAGAACGGAGGCTGCTGCGCCGAGGGCGTAGAACGGGGAAAGCTCGGTGTGGCCTATCGTGATTTCCTTCGTTTTCACCGGCGCCGCCCGCCGCTCCCCTTCCATCGCCGCGCGCGCGACGGTCAGAAACGAGAGGACGGAAAGCAGGAAATTCAAAATGCGAATCAAACGGGAACAAAAAGTTTTGGCGTCTTGCATGGCGGTATCCTCCTTTTCCTTTATATTACGACGAACAGCCCCGCGCCGTCAAGTTTCCCGTTATCCGTTATCCGTCTGTCATATCGTATGTAGCAACACCGTTCTCGCGCACGGTCAACGATTAACAGCTAGCGGCTCGTTGAGTGAAAAAGCCAACCAAGCGTCTGACGTCTGATCGTCTGACTTCTGACATCTCGACCTCTATGAGCCACCAAAAACTAGTAGCTAACAACTAACAGCTAATAACTATCTTGCGCCTGAGAAAAAATCTTATCAAAAATCAAGCCTTTTCAAACTCACAGACCCCGCGCAATCTCATTTCCCGCTTCATGCGAAATCTCTGCTTCCTAAGCAAGTAGAAAGCCAGCGCCGCCGTGACGATTCTCGCCGCGGTGAGACTCCACCAGACGCTGTCCATGACGGCGCCCGTTTCCGCAAGGCGCGGCAGGGTCAGAAGAAACAGCAGCAGAAAGACCGGCTCTGCGTAAGCGAGCCATTGCGACGCGCGCGTTTCCTTGACCGCGTAGAAAATGGCGGCCGAGACGCGCGCATAAGCAATGAAAGGAAAAGCAAAGAGAAATATCGGGAAGATTTCTTCGCCCCAGAGCGCAATGTCCTGCGATGCCCCCATGAGTCGGCACAGCTCGCCGCCATACACATACAGCAGACCGGCGAACAAAAATGCGGAGCCGAGCGCGACCGTATAGGCAAGCCGACGGAGTTTCAAGAGCCTTTCCGCGTCGTCCAGCCCAAAGTAGAGGCTCATGAGCGGCTGGCTGCCTTCGCCGATGCCTTGAAAAACAAAATACACCATGCAGGTCACATACGCGATGACAGCGTAGACCGCGACCGCCTCCGCCCCGCCGTAGTATGCGCAAAATCCGTTCATGATGGCCAATGAAACGATGGGCGTCATCGTGAGACCGAAAGGCGCCGACGCGACGCGTAAAATATCCGCCGTCATCTCCCACCGATTTCCGTTTCCTCCGTCTGAAACGAGATGAAGTTTTTTGAGGAAACAGGCAATCCCGCCCACGGCGGCCGCCGCCTGTCCCAGCACGGTCGCGAGCGCCGCCCCGGCAATGCCCCAATCGAAAATCCAAACGAAAAGCCAGTCAAGAAAAATATTCATCGAAAAGCCGAGCACCATGATCCCGGTCGCGGCAAAAGAACCGGAAATATTGCGCAGAAGCGGAATCATCCCCGTGCTGAAAATCTGCAGCCAGCCGCCGAGCGCGATGATGCGATTGTATTCCGCGCCGAGCGAAAGCAACGTGCCGCTCGCGCCCATGAGCGCCAAAAGCGGCTCCGCCGTCACATAGACCAGGCCGGAAAGAACCAGTCCGACCACCAAAAGAATCGCCATCGTAAGCCGGGCATACGTTTCCGCCCGCCCCTTCGCGCGCCGCCCCTTCTCAATCGCGTAATGCACCGCGCCGCCCATCCCGATCCCGGCGCCGAGTGACGTCAAAACCTCCGAAACGGGAAACGCGAAATTGATCGTCGAGAGACCGATGTCCCCCATCCTGTTTCCCACAAAAAAACCGTCCGCAATCACATAGACGCCGGAAAGCATCAAGGCGAACGCAGCCGGAATGACATATCCGAAAAATCGCGCCGTCATAATCGATTCAGCTCCTCTGCAAACAATGTATTGAAATCGTCCAAAATTTTCTTGGCCCGCACCAAATTTTTTTCGCCCAATCTCGTGGCCGCTCGCTCCTCCATGGCAAACAATACATCGGTCAACCGCCGGGCATACGCCTCGCCCGCCGCCGTCAGCCGCAGCACGCGCCGCCGCTTGTCCGCCTCGTCCGTCGAAAGCGTCACATAGCCCAAATCTTTGAGATGCCGCACGGCCGCATTCACCGTCTGCTTATTCATCTCGTAATCTGTGCCGATTTGTCGCTGCGTGCAAACCCCAAAATCCGAAAGCGCATACAAAATAACCAAGTCCGGATAGGAAACGCCCTCCCGGTCCGCAAAACGCCGATACAACACCGTGCCCACCGCCATGGAATGATACAAACTCCGCAAAAGCGGCCGCAATTCTCTCATAAAAACCATTCCTCCTCTCAAAACGAAAAGTATATTTCTGTACTATTTGAGATTGATTTTAGTATATTTTCATACCATTGTCAAGGGAACAAACGGGGAAAACGGCTTTCTTCTTCCTTTCCGATTCTTTCCTTTTTGCGTCGGCTTGATGTTGCGGTGAGCGGCTTTCTCGTTCTTTTCGATTCTTTTCTTTTGAGTCGGCTTGAAAAGGCTTGATTTTGCGGCGGACAGCTTTCTCGTTCTTTTCCATTCTTTCCTTTCGAGTCGGCTTGATGAGCTTGATTTTGTAATGAGCGGCTTTCTCGTTCTTTCCGATTCTTTTTTTTGATAAGGCTTGAAAGGGCTTAAAATTTAGATGCTAACTTTCCCGCCATTCCGCAAGCAACAAAAAAAAGACTCGAAAGGTAAGCACCCTTCAAGCCCCTTCAAGCCCTTTCAAGCCTTATCAAGCCTTATCAAGCCTTATCAAGCCTTCATAAAAAGTAAGAACGGAAAATCTTGAAAACGTTCGCTCCTCACCATCAAGCCTTTTCAAGCCTTTATCAAACTTTATCGCCGACCAGGACACCAAAAGCAAAATAAGCACGATTCACGGTCCACGGTCAACGGTCCACGGATAACGGCTCTATGAGACACCCAAAGTCAATCAAGCGTCTGATGTCTGACGTCTGACGTCTGACGTCTCCATCTCTATGTGCCACCTACACTGCTCACTGCTAACTGCTAACTGCTAACTTTTCAAGCTCCAACAGCCATTTCTTCCTCTCCACTCCCCCTGCATATCCCGTCAGATTTCCATTCGCGCCGACAACGCGGTGGCAGGGGACGATGAGCGTGATGGGATTGTGTCCGACAGCGCCGCCGACCGCTTGCGCCGACATTTTGACGATTCCTTTTTTCTTCGCAATTTGTGCCGCCATCTCTCCATACGTCATCGTCTGCCCGTATGGAATTTCCAATAAAATGTCCCAGACTTCCTTTTGAAACGGCGTCCCGCGCAATAGAATCGGCGGCGTAAAATCAGGGCGTTTCCCCGAAAAATACAAATCGAGCCAGCGCTCCGTTTCCGAAAAAATCGGCAATGCTTTTTCTTCGTGCTCTTTGGAAAGACCGCGCGCAAAATACGTCTGCCCGTCGAACCACAGCCCGACCAGATGTGTCCCGTCACTGGCGAGAGTCACCGCCCCGAGCGGCGAATCAGAGTGCCAAATAAAATCTCTCATGTCCGTTTCCTCTTCGCCTGCGATTTTTTCGCGCCGGGATCCGTCAGCTCCGGCAGCGCGCCGCCCGCGACCGCCCAGAAATAGAGCGCCGCCACACTTCCATATGGCGAGAGCCGCCGCCGATATTTCTCAAACAATTTCCGATCGATCGCCCGATGCCGATACACCATCCGCATCCCGCGCTGCACCGCCAAATCGTCGTAACTCAAAATATCCGGCCGCTCGAGGCAAAAAAGCAAAATCATCTCCGCCGTCCACACACCAATCCCCTTCAAAGAAACGAGCGCGTCAATCGCCTCCGCGTCGGACATCTGCGAAACCGCTGCCAAATCGAAAGCACCCGTGTGAATTTTTTCCGAAAAATCCTTGATATAGGCAGCCTTGCGAAACGTCATCCCCAAAGCTTGCAATGTTTCCGCGTCCGCCCCGCGAATCGTCTCCGGCGTCACCTCTCCCAGCGCGTCCTGCATCCGCTGCCAAATCGTATGCTGCGCCTTCGTCGAAATCTGCTGCCCGATGATATGATGCACGACGGACGAAAACAAATCCGTATCAAGGACGCGCTCAATATGCCCGACGCGATTGATCACCGCCGCCAGCCGCGCATCCTTTTGTTTCAAATATTCCGTTTCCTTTTTTCCATACGCAAAAAACACGCGCCCCACCGCCTTTCCGAAAAACAGATTTCCTCATGTTTCCATCATACCAAATTTCAAAGGAAATGAAAATGAAAAAAAGGAAAGCACATCGCTCCCCTCTCCCAATTTACCATCAGCCCCATTCCTCACACAGACGGTTTCTTTTTATCGAAACGGAGACTATTCAATCCATCAAAATCAAATTCCCTGGCAATCAAGCAAAACAAAAACCCGAAGCCGGCAAGACCTCGGGTTGATTTTCTGGTGGATGATCAGGGTCTCGAACCCCGGACACCCTGATTAAGAGTCAGGTGCTCTACCAACTGAGCTAATCATCCGTTCGACGAAGGCCATTGTATCACGTGAAGGGAGAGGTGTCAAGCCCTTTCAA
>CAVEYT010000057.1:0-7845 GCA_963619995.1 Acutalibacteraceae bacterium
CGCCCCCGGAATACAGGCGAATTTTGCCCTGGCGGCGGTTTCTTTCCTTTGCTTCGTTTCCTTTCTTTCCCGGGAAAGAAAGGAAATGAAGAACGACAGGAGTTCTGCGGGAAATCTCTCCGCGTGATCATCGCACCGAAAGGAAACGGTGCGGAATCGCCCCGTGCGATGTAGTGGCGAACGCCGCATTACTCAATCATCGCCAACATTTCCCCCAAATCCCGTTTCTCAAAACTCCTAATTTCCGGCATATGCGCCAGCATGTACAGCGTATACGCCAATGTCGCCGTGACGCCCGTCACGAGCGCCTTGTCCGGCACATCAAATTCCGGCGTATGATGATTCGCGCCCGTGCCCGCTTCCTCGTCCAGAATCCCCGTGAACGTGAAGACGCCGGGGTAAATGCCTTCCGTCAGCGCGAACGTTTCCGTCGCCATCCACGGCTCCACGTCCCCCAAAAGATCCTCCGAGACCTCTGCAATGGCCGTCCTGGCCGCCTCCGCGCACTCCGCATTGTTCACCGTGACCGGGAAATAGTGATCGAGCAGTATTTCCGCCGTCATGCCCTGCATTTCCGTGACATACGCCAAAATCCGACGAAATTCCTTGCGAAACGCGAGCCCGTCCTCGTCGTCAAAGAAACGCGCCGTCCCCGAAAACGTCAGCGTCTCGGGGATGACATTCGGCGTATCGCCCGCCCGCACCATGCCGAAGGAATACGTCAGCATATGATTCGGCGCGACGCTGCGCATCCGATACGAAGCCAGCTCGCCGTCGAACGTCGTAAAAGCGTCAATCGGATTTTTCGCCAGATGCGGCATCGAGCCGTGCCCGCTCTTCCCGTTGATTTTGACGCAAAAAAACATCGCGCCGGCCAAAGCCGCGCCCGGCAAGACCGCGACTTTTCCCGCCGGAAGCGCATACATCATATGCGTCCCGTAGCAAGCGTCGATATGAATCCCGTTCGTTTCCAAATACGGGAGCAAATCACGAATGCCGCGGTCCCCCATTTCCTCGGCCTGCTCAAACATGCAAATGACCTTGCCGCACCATTCATCCTTGTGCTCCGTCAAAATTTTCGCCGCGACAAGCAGCATCGCCGTGTGCGCATCATGCCCGCAAGCATGGGAAACGCCCGGATTTTGGGAAACGCAAATCTTCGGCCCTGCCAAATTCGTCGGACTCTCCTCGATCGGAAGCGCATCGATATCCGCGCGAAGCAAAATCGTGCGCCCCGGTTTCCCGCTGTCAATCGTCGCAAAAATCCCGCCGAAAGGAATCTCCACATTCGGAATCCCCCAAGCGTCCAGCCGCTCATCAATGTACTCCAGCGTCCGAAATTCCTGCTCCGAAAGCTCCGGATGCTCATGAAAATGCCGCCGCAAAGAAATCAACAATTCCTCCTCGGCCGCCACCAATTTTTGAATATCCATACCGCGCCTCCTTTCAGTTTTCGCCCTCATTATAAGGACGCAAAAATTTCATGTCAATATAGAGAATAGGACATAGCGGTATAGATCCCGGCCATTTCCTTTCGCCATCAAAAAATGCCGCCGCAGCGACATTTCTTTTTAGTTTCCTATCATAGTTTTGACTGGCTCAAAGCTACGCCGGTGAATGGGCGTGATGCCGAAGCGGTAGAGGGCCTCGATGTGGGCCGCTGTGCCGTAGCCTTTGTTTTGAGCGAAACCGTAGCCCGGGTATTTCTTCTCGTAGTCTTCCATTTTGTGGTCGCGGTGGACTTTGGCGACGATGGAGGCTGCGGCGATGGAGGCGCTTCGGGCGTCGCCGTGGATGAGGGAGTGGACTTCCATGGGAAGATGCAGCGGCATGGCGTCGACGAGGACGGCTTCGGGGCGGATGGGGAGGCGCTTGATGGCTTCGTACATCGCAAGGAGCGTCGCGTCGTAAATGTTGTACGCATCGATCTCCGCCGCATCGAGGCTGAAAATGGAAACGGCTTCCGCTTCTTCTTGGATTTTCGCGGCCAATTCTTCGCGGCGCGCGGGGGTGACTTTTTTGGAATCATTGATCCCGGCGGCAAACCAGTGCGGTTTCAAAATAACGGCGGCAACGGTGACGGGACCGGCCAAGGGTCCGCGCCCCACTTCGTCGATGCCGGCGATGTAGCGCAGGCCTTTTTGATAGAGTTTCGTTTCCCATTCGTACATCGCCTCGACGCGGAGACGCTCGGCCATATCGCGCTCGAGGCGCCGCCGGTATGCTGCGACGAGTTTCTTGGCGCCCTCTCTTTCGTCGGCCAAAATCTCGGTCAGCACGTCGTCCGGCACATCGTCGGCCGCCAAAATTTGTTTCATTTCCGAAAGTGTCATGGTGCCTCCTCCGGCGCGGCGTCGAGCGTCATGCGGCCGAGCCGTCCCGCGCGGAAATCGTGTAAAATCGCTTCCTCTGCCCGGTCGAAATTCACGCCGCCACCCGGCAGGAGACAACCGCGCCGCCGTCCCGCCTGCTCAATCAAAATTTGCGGGTCTTCGGAAATATCCGAGATGCCGTAGGTTTCCCGTAAAATGTCCGGCTTTTGCTTCGCCAGCGTTTCCACGAGCGCCGTCACAATCTCATCCAGGCTGAAGACGTCGCCCGCAATGGCGCCCGTCGCCGCGAGCCGCATCGCCGCTTCTTGGTCTTCAAATTTCGGCCAGAGGACGCCCGGCGTGTCCAAAAGGTCCAGCCCGTCCGAGAGGCGCACCCATTGCTTGCCGCGCGTGTGGCCCGGGGTATTCGCCGTCCGCGTCGCGCGCGTCTGTGCCAGGCAGTTGATGAGCGTCGATTTCCCGACGTTCGGAATCCCCAAAATCATGAGCCGCACGGAGCGCGACCGCAGCCCCCGCCGTTTCCATTTTTCAATGACGGGCGACGCCGCTTGAAAGAGTGTCCGCACCAGAAATTTCCGGCTCTTCGCATCATTGGAAACGAGCGGGATGGCGGTGAGTCCTTTTTTCCGAAAATGCGCAATCCATTTTTCCGTCTCCGCCGGGTCGGCCAGGTCGGCTTTATTCAACACGACGACGCGCGGCTTTCCGGCGGTCAGCTCGGCAATCATGGGATTCGCGGACGCATAGGGAATCCGCGCATCCAAAAGTTCGCACACCAAATCGACGGCGCGCAAGTGCTCCTCGATCATGCGTTTCGTCTTCGTCATATGGCCGGGAAACCACTGTATCAGCATGAAATGTCCCTCCTTTGTTCTTTGAGGTCATTATAACATATGAGCGGGAAGCTTTGGGCGATGTGCTTAGCTCTTTCGTCTCATCTCGCCGCTGTCCGTCATCCGTGGACCGTGAACCGGGCGTGAATCCCTAAGTAACTCATCGGATGTGACGGACGGTAAACGGTAAACGGATAGCGGATTTTTCGTCAGACGCAAGACAGCTGGGAGCTTGGAGCCTGGAGCGGCGTGCTCGGCTTTTTCGTCTCATCTCGCCGCTGTCCGTCATCCGTGTCACCGTGAACCGTGAACCGGGCGTGAAACCCTAAGTAGCTCATCGGATGTGACGCACGGTAAACGGATAACGGATAACGGATAACGGATAACGGATAACGGATAACGGATAACGGATTTTTCGGCAGGCGCAAGACCGCTGGGAGCCCGGAGCCTGGAGCCTGGAGCGGCGTGCTTAGCTTTTTCCTCTCATCTCGCCGCTATCCGTCATCCGTGTCACCGTGAACCGTGAACCGGGCGTGAATCCCTAAGTAGCTCATCGGATGTGACGGACGGTAAATGGTAAACGGATAGCGGATAACGGCTTTTTCAGCAGAAACGCCACAAAAGAAAAAAGCACGAAAGCCGCGCCCCTCATCTCCCATCTCTCATCTCTCATCTCCCATCTCCCATCTCCCATCTCCCATCTCTCATCTCCCATCTCTCATCTCCGCTTTTTCCCAACCAAAAAAATCCCCTCCCGAAGGAGAGGATCTCTGTGTGAAATCTTACGAAAGCATTCGTTTCAAAAAATATACCAATGCCAGTGCGCCGCCGACGACTAAGGCGCCGACGAAGAAGAAGCCGGCCATGAGGAAGAAACCGGCCATGACGATACCGGCCGCGCAGAGCCAGAGGATTTTCTTCCAGAGCGGCTGATTTGAGAAACTGAAGGAGTAGACGTGGACGCCGGGAATGTCTTCGCTCTCCCGCCGTTCTTCTTCGCCTTCCGCGCTGAGTGTGATGCCGTCATAGCCGCGAACGTCTTCGCGCGACATACGGCGCGTTTCTTCCCGCGCCTCTTCCGCCGCGCCCGTTTCAGGCATTTGTCTCTCATCCATGGCTCAGAGCTCGGAAAGTTTCTTCGTCAAAATGCCATTGACGACTTGCGGATTGGCCTGGCCTTTCGTTTCCTTCATAATCTGTCCCATGAGGAAACCGACGGCTTTTTTCTTGCCGGCTTTGAAATCTTCGACGGATTGCGGATTCGCCGCGATGACTTTCGCCGCGAGTTCTTCGAGCGCACCCGTGTCGCTGATCTGGACGAGACCTTTTTCTTCGACGATGGCGGCCGCCGCTTTCCCCGTTTCCCACATTTCCGGGAAGACTTGTTTCGCAATCTTGCCGGAAATGGTGCCGGCGGCGATGAGTTTCAAAAGTTCGGCCATCTCGGTGGCTGCGACGGGGACGGATTTCATTTCGACGCCCGCCTGCGCCATCTGTTTCGCAAAATCGCCCATGAGCCAATTCGCCGCTTCTTTCGGATCGGCACCGGCGGCGACCATCGCTTCAAAATAATCGGCGCGGTCTTTGTCGTTCGTGAGATAGTCCGCATTGTACGCATCGAGGCCGTAGCTTTCCATGTAGCGCGCTTTCCGCGCATCGGGCAGCTCCGGCAGGGTTTTCCGGATGTTTTCGATGTATTCTTCGCTCACGGTGAAAGGCACGAGATCCGGCTCCGGGAAATAGCGATAGTCATTCGCTTCTTCCTTTTTGCGCATGGATTTCGTCACGCCTTCTTTTTCGTCCCAAGTGCGCGTCTCTTGGACGACTTTGCCGCCTTCTTCGAGCACTTCGACCTGGCGGCGCGCTTCGTACTCAATCGCACGCTCCACGCCGCGGAAGGAATTGATGTTTTTAATCTCCGTCTTCGTGCCGAGTTCTTTTTGCCCGACGGGACGGACGGAAATATTCGCATCGCAGCGGAGACTCCCCTCTTCCATTTTGCAATCGGACACTTCGCAATATTGCAGAATGGCACGGAGTTTCTCCATATAGGCGACGGCTTCTTTCGCCGTGCGCATATCCGGCTCGGACACAATTTCCAAAAGCGGCGTGCCCGTGCGGTTGTAATCGACCAAAGAATAATCGGAATCGGTGATGGACGTGCCGTGATGCACGAGTTTCCCGGCATCTTCTTCCATGTGCGCGCGCGTGATGCGGATGCGCGAGGTCTTCCCGTCCACTTCGACGTCGAGATACCCCGGCCCGCAGATGGGCAAGTCGTACTGCGATGTCTGGAAATTTTTCGGGAGGTCCGGATAGTAATAATTTTTCCGGTCGAATTTGCTGTAGCGCGCGATTTCGCAATTGAGCGCAAGGCCCGTCCGCACGGCAAATTCGAGGACATGGCGATTCAGGACCGGCAGTACGCCCGGAAGGCCCAGGCAGACCGGGCAGACATTCGTATTCGGGTCGGCGCCGAAGGAGGTCTTGCAGCTGCAGAAAATTTTCGTGGCCGTGCGGAGTTCCGTGTGGACTTCCAGCCCGATGACGGCTTCGTATTTCATTTACATCTCTCCTTTCGGTGCGGTTTTCGTGAGTTCCGGATGCGCGGCTTCAAAAGCGTACGCCGCGTGCAAAATCGTTTCTTCCGCGAGCGGGCGGCCGATGAGCTGCATTCCGAGCGGAAGACCGCCGGAGAAACCGACGGGAATGGAAATCGAGGGCGCGCCGATCAGATTGACCGGCACGGTGCAAATGTCTTCCATGTAGAGCGAAAGCGGATCGGAGAAAGCGCCAAAGGCAAACGCGGTGCCGGAGGCCGACGGCGCGGCGATGACGTCGCATTTCTCGAAAGCCGCATCGAAATCCTGTTTCAAAAGGGTGCGGACTTTCAAAGCTTTCAGGTAGTACGCATCGTAATACCCGGCGGACAGCACGTAGTTTCCAAGCATGATGCGGCGTTTCACTTCCGCGCCGAAGCCCGTGCTCCGCGTATTGATGTACATATCGACGATGTCTTTTCCCGGCGCGCGATAGCCGAAACCGACGCCGTCGTAACGCGCCAGATTGGAGCTCGCTTCCGCCGGCGCGATGATGTAGTACACCGAGACGCCGCTCTTGATGTGCGGAATGGAAACGGGGACAATCTCCGCGCCTTCTTTTTCGTAGAAAGCGAGCGCGTCGTGAATGGCCGCCTTCGTTTCCTCTTTGATACCGGGGCCGAAAAATTCATCCGGCACGCCGATGCGAAGCCCTTTCACATCCGTCGTGAGCGCTTTCGTGTAATCTTTTTTCTCCTGCGGAATCGACGTGGAATCGCGGGAATCGTGCCCCGCAATCGCATTCAGCACGAGCGCCGCGTCCGTCACGTCCTTCGTCAAAGGTCCGATCTGATCCAGGGACGACGCAAACGCCAAAAGACCGTAACGGGACACGAGCCCGTATGTCGGCTTCAAGCCCACGAGACCGCAGAACGATGCCGGCTGGCGAATCGATCCGCCCGTGTCCGAGCCGAGCGCCCACACGGCTTCATTCGCCGCAACGGCCGCTGCCGAGCCGCCGGACGAGCCGCCCGGTACGCGCCCCGTGTCCCACGGATTTTTCGTCGGCCCGAAATACGAATTTTCCGTCGAGCTGCCCATGGCAAATTCATCCAAATTCACCTTACCGACGGAAACAAAATCATTTTCCGAAAGCCGCTCAATGACGCCCGCATCGTAAGGCGCGACAAAATTTTCCAGCATCCGAGACGCCGCCGTGCAAGGCTGCCCTTTGATGCAAATATTGTCTTTGATGGCACCGGGAATCCCAGCCAAAGGCGCAATCTGCTCCCCCGCCGCAATTTTTTCGTCCACCCGCGCCGCCGCCAAAAGCGCCGCTTCGTCACTCGTCGACAAAAACGCGTGAATCTCGCCCTCGACGCTGTCTCGATGAGCAATGAAACGCTTCGTGAGCTCCGTGGCGGATATTTCCTTCGCGACCAACTTTTCGTGGAGCGCGTGTATGGTCCATTCGTTCACAATCCGTCCTCCTTAAATAATTTTCGGCACTTTGAAATACCCGTCTTCCTTCTCGGGGGCATTCAGCAGCGCCTCTTCATTCGTAAACGACACATGCGGCACATCGTCGCGCATGACATTGTACTGCTCGACCGCGTGCACTGTCGGCTCCGTCTCCGTCGTGTCGTACTGATTGAGCTCGTCCATGTACGTCAAAATGCTGTTCATGGAAGCCTTCATCGCTTCCAACTCTTCCGCCTCAAAAGAAAGCCGCGAAAGCAACGCGACCTTTTGGACTTCTTCCGTCGAAATTTTCAATCTCTTCCCGTCCTTTCTTCCCCACTTTCGCAAGGTGATGATGATATGGAAACACCCGCCAAAACCCGCGGCATTTTTCATAACGGAAATATTATACCACAAGGCTTGGAAAACTGCCGTCTTCTCTTCCGTTGTCCGTGAGCCGTTTACCGTGGGCCGTGGGCCGTTTACCGTTTACCGTTTACCGTCCGTCACATAGAAGGAAAAGCTTGAAAGGGCTTGAGACTTCGGTGAATCACTTTCTCGTCCTTTTCGATTTTTCCTTTCTGCGTCGGCTTGATGGGGCTTGATGGAGCTGAATCGCTTTCGTTTCCTTTTCCATTCTTGCCTTTGGTGACAAGGCTTGATGAGCTTGAAACTTCG
>CAVEYT010000058.1:0-7826 GCA_963619995.1 Acutalibacteraceae bacterium
CGTATGGGATGCTGAAATCGGAAAAAGGCGTGCATCGCCTGGTCCGTATTTCTCCTTTCGATGCGGCGAAACGTCGGCACACGTCATTCTCCGCCGTCGATGTCATGCCGGAAATCACCGATGACGTCGAAGTCGACCTCAATATGGCCGACGTGAAGGTTGATTATTTCCGTGCGTCCGGCGCGGGCGGTCAGCATATCAATAAGACGAGCTCGGCTGTGCGCATGACGCATGAACCGACCGGCATCGTCGTGAGTTGCCAGACGCAGCGCTCTCAGCTCCAAAATAAAGAGCAATGCATCAAAATGCTTCGCTCTAAACTTTTTGAATTGGAGATGGAAAAACGGGAGAAACTGAAATCGTCCTTGGAAGGCGACCAGCAAGCCATCGAATGGGGAAGCCAGATTCGCTCCTACGTCTTCCAGCCGTACACTCTCGTCAAAGACACGAGAACGGCCGTCGAGACGGGAAATGTGCAAGCGGTCATGGACGGAGACCTCGATCCCTTTATTGAAGGATATTTGAAACAGACTAAGCTCAAGAATCGTTGACAGAATTGGATTTTGACTCTATATTCGTCTATTGCTTCGGGCACAGAATTCTGCGCACCGAAAGAAAAGAATTGAGAATTGAGTGAAGAGAATTGAGGGCAGGAGTCGCTTCGCGACGATTTTTATTTCCGCTTCGCGCACATTTCTCATTTCATCATTGATTTCCACGTGAGAGGAAAAAAACATTTCATGCCGTGTCATAAGAATGTACTTGTCCGGATTCTTTTTCTCATCGCCGCGATGGGCCTTTTCGTCGCGGCTTTTTTGGCGTACGAACGTTATGAAGTCGAAAAGGCGGACACCACGGTGGAAATGGTGTACGATTATGACAAGATGGTGATTGCGGCGCCGCTCGAAGGGAAAACGCGGGAGGAAATGTTTGATTTGTTCCGCCAAAGCGGGATTACGACGGTGGCGCTTTATGATGAGACCGGCGAGAAAATTTTGGGCCGCGGCGATATTGTCATCATGCACGGTTCCGAATTTTCCGCGAAATATCCGGATATGGCGGAGATCAGAACGGAACGGACGTATGTGCAGCCGGCGGCGGTGCCGGATGGCGCCGAGATATATGCCGATTTTGTCAAAAATATAAAACTTCGCTTTCGCGCGGAAGATGTGCGGGAATTTACGGTGGGCGGGAAACCGACGCTGGAAATCAATGCGGATTGGATGAATTTCCTTCCGATGAATGTGGGATTTTTGCCGACGCGTGTCAAAGAGGCGGCGGATGCGGGTTTCTACGTCCTGCTCCGTCCCGACAATGTGCCGCATCCGACGAAGGCGCATGTGGATGAATTTTTGCGCGCCGTGGATGCGGGCGGCGGGAAAGTCAGCGGCGTCCTCGCGCAGGGGAAAGATTTTTTCGGCTATCCCGATATGACGAATCTCGTGCGGGACGAGCTGACGAAGCGCCACATTCCCATTGTTCTCGCCGAAGCGCAGACGCAGCTCGGTTTTGAGAAAATGAGCGGCGCCGTCGATATGGTGAAGACATCCGATTACAATACGGTGCGCCTCTATGCGATGACGGAAGACGAGATCAAGAAAATTTCGGAGTCGGAGGCGGCAGCGCGTTTCTACATCAGCGATATCGAAAGAAATATTCGCATGAATTTGTTTCCGTCCTTTAAGTACGCGATCGAGGGGACGACGCTCTCCGAGACGAATGCGCGCTACATTGCCGATGTCAAGGAGCGGCTCGCGGAGCACGGATTTTCCGTCGGGAAAGCGTCGCAGATGGAACCGTATATGCCGGCGAAACCGCTGCGCGCCGTCGTACTGGCCGGAGCCGCCGCGCTGGGGACGCTGGCGCTGCTTTGCATTGTCCCGGCGCTGTTGCCGTGGATTTTGTATATCTTCGGCGCGGTACTTTTGTTGACGCAAGGATTGTTCTGGGCGAAAGATTCCGTCCTGCCGCTTCACATGATGGCGCTGGCTGTGGAAATCTCGACGCCCGTCCTCGTTGTGTCCGCATTTCTATCGTATTGTCTGCGCAAAAAAGATGAAGCCTTTGCCGAAAAAGGCTGGATGAAACTCTTTGCCGAGGGTGCCGGCCTCCTGTGGGCGATGGGTTTTTGCTCGCTCGTCGGCGGGATTTACGTCTCCGGCATTTTGGGCGATATCCGTTTCTTTTTGGAATTGGAAATTTTCCGCGGCGTGAAAGTGACTTTCGTCTTGCCGCTGCTTTTGATTTCCCTCGTCTATATCCGCCGTTTCCCGCTCTTGGGCGCGCCGGTGACGACGGGCGACGAATTTGTTTCCTTTGTGAAAAAATTCTGCAATATCCCCGTGAAGCTCGGTATTTTGGCGGCGGTCGGATTCATCGCGTTCGCCGGGTTCCTCTTCGTCGGGCGCAGCGGAAACAATATGGCGCCTGTGCCGGCTTTTGAAGTCGCGCTTCGCCGTTTCCTGGAAGACAATATGTATGCGCGGCCGCGAGAAAAAGAATTCCTTTTCGGTCATCCCGCTGTCTTCGTGACGCTGGCGGCGCTGTATCGTAAATGGCCGCAGATTTTGCATTACTTTTTGATCGTTGCCGTGACGATTGGGCAGGGCTCCATGGTGGAAACGTTCGCGCATATGCGGAGCCCCTTCATTTTGAGTTTCATTCGCGGGCTGGACGGATTGGCGGCGGGGACGCTGGCCGGACTTTTGGCGGTCGTCGGCCTTGTCATTTTGGTCCGCATCACGGAATATTTCGGAGAGCGCTATGGGAAATTGTAAAATCGTCATCTCCGGCTACTACGGATTCAAAAACGCCGGCGACGAAGCGATGCTCTACTCCATCCTCCGCGCCGTCCGAAGCATCGATCCCGCAGCCGAGGTGACCGTGATTTCCGGGAAACCGGAGCAGACGGAGGCTGCTTTTGGCGTTCGGGCCGTGCCAAGATTCGGCGGGCTTGCCATTTTCCGGAAACTTTGCGCCGCAGACGTTTTGATTTCCGGCGGCGGCAGCCTTTTGCAGGATGTGACGAGCAGCCGTAGCTGTCTTTACTATTTGTCGCTCATTTGGACGGCGGCGCTGCTCGGGAAAAAAGTGATGCTTTACGCGCAAGGCATCGGGCCCATCCGAAGGCGCTGGGTGGCGCGGCTGATTCGATTCGTTCTTTCGCGTGCCGACGCGATTACGGTCCGCGACGAGACGAGCGAGCAGTTTCTGAAACAAATCGGCGTGACGGCGCCCATCTACACGACGGCGGATTCGGTTTTCTTTTTGACGAAAGAGGAAACGGAGACAGGGAAAGCGATTCTGCGCGCGGCGGGCGTCCCGGAAAACAAAAAAATCGTGGGGCTTTCGGTGCGCAATTGGAAAGATGCGAAGATGTGGACGAAGGCATTTGCGACTTATATCGAGAAAATGGCGAAAGAGGATGTGTCGCTCGTCTTCATCCCCATGCAGCATCCGGATGATACGCGGGTGGCGAAATCGCTTTGCGAGAAAGAATTTGAAAACGTTTATTTCCTGGACGGCACGTATCGCGTGGAGGAATTGATGTCTATCATCGGCGGGCTCGATCTTCTCGTCGGGATGCGGCTCCACGCTTTGATTTTCGCGGCGCTCTCGCACATTCCGATGATTGGGATTTCCTACGATCCCAAGATTGACAATTTCCTTTCCTCCGTCGGGGAGGCGCCGCTGTTTCCCGTCGAACGATTCGATGCGGACAAATTGTATCGGGCGAGCAGGGAGATTTTGGACGGAAACGAAAGCGCGCACCCCGAAAAGGTGGAGGCGCTGCAGGAAAAGGCCAGAGCGACGGTGTCCATCTTGCGGACATTGATGGAGTCGGCAAAATAAATTTTTGAACGGAGGGACATGATGGCAGCATTGACAGAGGAAGAAATTCGGCGAATCAAAGCGAAGGCGAAGGCCATGCGCCTCGACATTTTGGAGATGATTACGAAGGCGGAGAGCGGGCATACGGGCGGCTCGCTGTCGATTGCCGATCTCTTGGCGCTTCTTTGGTTTCATGAAATGAATGTGGATCCGGCGAATCCGAAAAAAGCGGACCGTGACCGTTTCGTGCTGTCCAAAGGGCACGGCGCGCCTTGTCTCTATGCGGCGCTGGCGGAGAGAGGATATTTTCCGAAGGAAGAGCTTTGGCATTTGCGGCAGGCGGGGCAGATGCTCCAAGGACATCCTGACATGAAACACACGCCGGGTGTCGACATGACGACGGGATCTCTTGGACAGGGATTCAGCGCGGCGTGCGGCATGGCTCTCGCAGCGAAGACGGACGGGGCGTCGTGGCGCGTGTACGCGGTGCTGGGCGACGGCGAGCTCGAAGAAGGGCAGATTTGGGAAGCGGCGATGCTGGCCGCGCATTACAAATTGGACGGCCTCACGGCGTTTGTCGACAACAATGGCCTCCAGATCGACGGCAAGATTACCGACGTGATGTCCTCGGTGCCGATTGACAAGAAATTCGAAGCGTTCGGCTGGCACGTGCTTTGCGTGGACGGACACGACGTCGCGGCGCTGCATTCGGCAATCGAGGAAGCGAAGGAAACGAAGGGGCGGCCGACGATGATTGTCATGAAGACGGTGAAGGGCAAGGGCGTCTCGGAGATCGAAGGGAAAGCCGGCTGGCATGGGAAAGCACCGAGCGCGGAAGAATGCGCCCGTTTCGTAAAAGAAGTGGAGGAGAAAGACTGATGGGGAGAGCAACGCGTGACGCCTACGGCGATACTTTGAAAGCACTGGGCGCCAAATATCCGGAAATCGTGGTCTTGGACGCCGACCTGTCCGCTTCGACGAAGACGCAGGTTTTTGCAAAAGAATTTCCGAATCGTTTCTTCAATTGCGGCATTGCCGAAGGAAATATGATGAGCGTCGCGGCAGGATTGGCTGCGGCGGGGAAGACGGTTTTCGCGTCGACATTTGCCGTCTTTGGCGCGGGGCGCGCGTATGAGCAGATCCGAAATTCCATCTGCTATCCGCGTCTCAATGTGAAAGTCGCGCTGACGCACGCGGGAATCACGGTCGGCGAAGACGGCGCGACGCACCAGATGCTCGAAGACATCGCCCTCATGCGCGTGCTGCCGAATATGACGGTCATTGTCCCGGCGGACGCGGCGGAAACGGAAGCGGCGCTTCGCTGGGCAGCGGCGTACAACGGTCCGGTCTACATTCGTATGGGGCGCGCGAAATGTGACGACGTGACGAATCCGGGCGATTCTTTTACGCCGGGGAAATGTACGACGCTCTGTGACGGAAACGACGTCACCATCATCGCTTGCGGCATCATGTCGGGCAAAGCCGTCGCGGCGGCCAAACTTTTGCAAGAAGAAGGCATTTCGGCGCGCGTGCTCAATATGAGCTCCATCAAGCCGATTGACGAAGACGCCATCTTGAAAGCAGCCAAAGAAACCGGCGCCATTTTGACCGCGGAAGAACATTCCGTCATCGGCGGCCTCGGCAGTGCCGTCGCGGAAACGGTCGTGAAAGGAAATCCCGTCCCGATGGCCATGCTCGGCTTGAATGACACCTTCGGCGAATCGGGGAAATCGGAGGACCTTCTCGAAAAATACGGACTCACGGCGGAGCACATCCGCGATATGGCGAAAGAATTGATGGCGAAGAAATAAGATTTTAGGGGCGTACTATTGGGATGCCGGATTTTTGAGACATCTGTATGATAGGTTTTTGGTGAAATAGAGATGAGAGGCATAGTTTGTGCCTCTCTTTTTTTACGCCTGCACTGTTATCCGTTATCCGATATCCGTTTACCGTTTACCGTCCGTTACATCGCACGACGAACAAAGTTATTCATGCACGGTTCACGGTTCACGGATGACGGATAGCAGCGAGATGAGCCGCCAAAAACTAGAAGCTAAAAGCTAAAAGCTAACAACTGTCTTGCGCCTGACAAAAAAAGCCAATCACGCCGCTCCGAGCTCCCAGTTTCCCTTATGATATAATAAAGCATAAAAATAGGAGGGTTTATGAATCGGAGATTGATGATTGTAGACGGGAACAGTCTTTTGTACCGCGCGTTTTATGCGCTGCCCGCGCTTTCAAAAAACGGCGTGTACACGAATGCGGTGTACGGATTTTTGCGGATGTTTCTGGGCGCTTGGCGCGTGCTTTTGCCGGAGTATGCGGCGGTCTGTTTCGATAAGAGCAAGGAAACGTTTCGCATGGAATTGTTTTCCGATTACAAGGGGACGCGAAAGGAGACGCCGGCGGAGCTTGTGCCGCAGTTTCCTCTGATTCGGGACGTGCTGCGCGTGCTGGGAATCGCGCAGTATGAGCTGGCGGGCTTTGAGGGGGACGACCTCATCGGGACGCTGGCGGCGATGTATGAGAAAGAAATGCCCGTTTACATCGTGACGGGGGATCGGGACGCGCTCCAGCTGGTGACGGAGCGGACGACGGTGCTTTTGACGCAGCATGGGACGTCGGACATGGCGGAAATGACGCCGTCGGCGGTTTTTGAGAAATATCACATCACGCCGTCGCAGGTGGTGGACATGAAGGCGCTCTCGGGCGACGCGTCGGACAATATCCCGGGGATCGCGGGCGTCGGCGAAAAAACGGCGGTGAAGCTGCTTTCGGCGCACGGGACGCTGGACGGGATTTACGCGGCGGCGGAGGAAATCTCCGGGAAATTGGGCGAAAAAATTCGCGCCGGTCGCGAGACGGCGTATCTGTCGCAAAAGCTGGCGACGATTCGGCGAGACGTTCCTATCTCGGCGCCGCTGTCAGACATGAATCGGCCGCCGCACACGGAAGAGGCGGAGGCGCTTTTCGCGCGTCTCGGTCTGTCGAAATTGCTGCCGGATTTTTATGCGTTCGAGCGGTTTGCACCGGCGGAAGCGGCCGCAAAAAAAGAGGAAACGGAAGTCACTGTGCTCCCTTGGTCGGAGTCGGTGTCGCTCGCCGGAAAGACGGTGGCGCTGGCGGCGTCGTTTTCGGGGACGGCGCCGTTTTATCATATCGAGAGCGCGGTCATTTTCGACGGGTCGGCGGCGTATGCGTTTCCGAAAGAAGCGGCGGCGTCCTTGCGGCAGGCGGAGCGCGTCCTCGTCCTCGACGCGAAGAAATGGTATGAATCGGACTGGGACGCGGAGGGGATTTCATTTTACGATTTGTCGCTCGCGGCGTACCTGGCCGATCCCGTGCACGCGGCGTATTCGCGCTCGGTCGTGGCGGAGATTTTCGACATGGCGCCGGGCGCGGAAGGCTTGGGCGAAGAAGGCGCGGCGCAGGAAGCCCGTTTCCTCGCCCTCGCGTTTCCGAAAGCACAGGAAATTTTGGCCGAAAAGGGCATGACGACGCTCTTGGAAACGATCGAATTGCCGCTCGTGGCGGTGCTGGCCGCGATGGAGCAGGCGGGCATCCGGACGAACGAGGTGGCGTGGCAGGAGACGCTGGCGGACATGGAGCGCCGCGAGCGGCTCATTTTGAAGGAAATTTACACGGAGGCCGGGGAAGCTTTCAACGTGAATTCGCCCAAGCAGCTGGGGGCGATTCTCTTTGAAAAACTGGGCCTCCCGGCGGGGAAGAAAACGAAATCGGGCTACTCGACGGCGGCCGACGTCCTGGAAAATTTGGCGGCGGATTATCCCATCGTGCAAAACGTGCTGGATTACCGCTCGCTTTCCAAGCTCGTCTCGACGTATCTCGAGGCGCTGCCGCAGCTGATACGACCGGAAACGGGGCGCATTCATACGAGTTTCAACCAGACCGCGACGGCGACGGGGCGGCTCTCGAGTTCGTCTCCGAATTTGCAAAATATCCCGGTCCGGACGGAAGAGGGGCGGAAAATT
>CAVEYT010000059.1:0-7785 GCA_963619995.1 Acutalibacteraceae bacterium
TCTTTCTTCCACGGGGAAGAAAGAGAATGAAAAACGACAGGAGTTCTGCGGGGAAGCACCCCGCGTGATAATCTCACCGAAAGGTGCAAAATGGGAAATCTCCCCGCGTGATCATCGCCAAATGGCGAATGCGGAAAATCTCTCCGCGTGGTTCGTGCAAAGCAAAGCAGCCCAGCGGGAGGTCTTCGCTTTCGCAAGAAGTTATGCGCCTGCGGCGCATTCTATCTCCTGTCGCTTCGCGACACCCTCTTTCAAAAGAGGGCTTAGCAGGAAGCGGCTCCGCCGCATATCGTATCGCTTCGCGAAAATTTTTGATGCGGCCAAAAGCCGCCACAAAAAAAGAGCGGCCGAAGGCCGCCCATCCATATTTTATTCCGTTTCCCCGATTTCCTGTCGGATGACTTGCACAATGTCATCCACAATCCGTGCCAGTTGCTCCGTGTCCGGCCCTTCGGCCATGACGCGAATCAAGGGCTCGGTGCCGGACGCGCGGACCAAAATGCGTCCATTGGCGCCGAGCTCCGTCTCTCCGGCGTGAATCGCATCGGCGATTTCCTGATTTTCTTCCCAGCCCGTCTTGCTGTAGACGCGGACATTTTCCAAAATTTGCGGATAATCTTTCATGAGCGACGCCAAAGCCGACAGTTTCCCGCCCGATTTCTTCAAAGCGGAAAGCGTCTGCACCGCCGTAATCTGCCCGTCGCCCGTCGTATTGAATTCGCTGAAAATGATATGGCCGGACTGCTCGCCGCCGATGGAATAGCCGTGTGCGAGCATTTCTTCCAGCACATAGCGATCGCCGACCTTTGTCGCGACCGTTTTTAGGCCGTGCTCGGAAAGCGCACGAGAGAAGCCCAGATTGCTCATGACGGTGCCGACGACCGTATCCGCCGCGAGGCGCCCCTCTTCCTTCATGACGAGCGCATTGATGAGCATCAGATGATCCCCGTCGACCACGCGCCCCGTCTCGTCGACGAAGAGACAGCGATCCGCGTCGCCGTCATTTGCAATGCCGCAATCCGCGCCGCACGCGATTACTTTCTCCGCCAGGTGCTCGATGTGCGTCGAGCCGCAATCCGCATTGATATTCACCCCGTCCGGCTCACACGACATCGCGATGACCGTCGCCCCCAGCCGCGTCAGGATGTCCGGCAGAAACGCGCTCGTCGCGCCGTTGGCCGAATCCGTCACAATCGTCATGCCGGAAAAATCACAGGAAACGGTGGAGCAGACGAAATCACGATACTCGGAGGAAAGTGACGCGACATTTCGAATCACGCCGATATGTTCCGCGATCGGCCGCGTCGTCCCCTCGTCGCCCGTTTGCAAAAGCGCCTCGATTTCCTCTTCCGCGGCATCGGAAAGTTTATGCCCCTCGGCATTGAAAAATTTAATCCCGTTATCCGGAAACGGATTGTGCGACGCGGAAATGACCACGCCGGCATCGTAGCCGTGTTTCTTCGTCAGATAGGCGACGCCCGGCGTCGGGATGACGCCCAAAATGTCCACATCCACCCCGGCCGCGCAAAGTCCCGCTGCCAAAGCGGCCTCGAGCATCGGCCCGGAAATCCGCGTATCGCGCCCGATCAGGAACCGGGGCCGACTTTTTTCCTTTCCAAAATACGCCCCCGCCGCGCGCCCCATCTGAAACGCCAGCTCCGGCATCAAAGTCCGATTCGCGACCCCGCGCACACCGTCCGTACCAAATAAACGAAGCATGTAAAAACCTCCGACTTTAAAAAACAGAATTGAGAATTGAGGGGCATGGCTGATTCTTTTTTTGCCCCGGAGGCGTTTGTGATTCTTACTTTTGCAAGAAAGAATTGAGGGAAATCGGTGGCGGCTCCGCCGCATTTTAATAATCGTCGCGAGCTTTGCATGGCACTCACAGTCGCCTCGCGTCACTACGTTTCCTAAGGCTCCTGTTCGTTTGCACAAGCGACACCTGCGCTCAATTCTCAATTCTCAATTCTCAATTCTTTCTTGCAAAAGTAAGAGTTGAGAATGCCACAAAACCAATTAAGGGAAAAGCCACGCCCCTCAATTCTGCCCTTTCACGTCCTCTGATTATCCTTATCGACGACCACCGTGACCTCCGCTTCTTGCGGGATGGCACTCATGCCATCGGGGAGAGGGATCGGGAGACGCAGCGTCACGTCGTCCGTTTCCCCCGTCACGTCGATTTCGCCCAAATCAATTGATTTCAATTTCTCAATCTGACTTTGCGGCCCCGTCACCGTCACGTACACCGGCTGGATGGAAACCATACTCACGCTGTGCCCCTCCGCCGGCTTACCTTTGGGCTTGGCCGTCAGATTCACATTCGTCGTCTCCGGCTTCTCCTCGATCGTCACCGTGATTTTCGCCTGCGTCGGCATGATTTCGATCCCGGAAATCGTATTGCCTTCGCTGTCCACCACCGTGATGGAATCATACTCCGAGAAACTCTTCGTCTTCCCGGCCATATTGACGGAAACGACCGCGCGATCCGCCCGCGAAATGGCCTCTTGGCTCCCCGTGACTGTGAGCACCTGCGGCGTCACCTCGCCCGGCTTGGCCGTGTAACCCGCCGCCGTATTTCCGTAGAAATTCACCGTGATCGGCATCGTCGTCGCCGCGTACGTATCCAGTTTCATATCGCAGAAAGTCGGCGTGACCGACGTCTGTCCTTCGCCCGGAAGCGTCGCGTAAATCCGCGTATTCGGATACTCGCCGCTCGCCAGCCCCTCCGCGTCCACATACGCTTTGATATTGTCCGTCCGGAGCTGCATCAGCGCGTTTCGATTCATCGTCACCTCGACCGACACCGTCTCCGGGATATTGAGCGCGACGAGCGAACGGTCCAAATTCCGCACGGAGACCGGCACCGTGTACGTCCCCGTCATGATGGGATTCTGCTCGTTCATGACGAAGAGCCAGAAACACATCGCCGCGATGAGACAGATGATTTGCGGCAAAAGCGCGTGTAATTTTCTTTTATTCATTCTCTTTGCCGCCCCTCCATTTCCGAATCATGCCGCCGACCGCGCCGCCGCGGCCTTCATCCAAAAGCAGGAAGGAACGCAGACGATTTCGCAGCGATTCTTCGTCCATGTGCCGATAAATGTGGCCGTCGTAGGCGTAGGAAATCGTGCCCGTTTCCTCGCTCACGACGACGACGACGCAATCGGCCACCTCGCTCATCCCGATCGCCGCGCGGTGCCGCGTCCCCATCTCGGAGGACAGCGAGCGGTCTTTCGTGAGCGGCAAAAGGCAACCCGCCGCCATGATGCGATTGTCGCGGATAATCACCGCGCCGTCGTGGAGCGGCGTATTCACGATAAAAATATTTCCTAAAATTTCACGGGAAACGACGCCGTCGATCCGAACGCCCGTATCGATGTAATCGTCCAGCCCGGTCGAGCGTTCAAAGACGATGAGCGCCCCGACGTGGCGACGGGCAAAATCCGCCGCCGTCTCGCACACCGCGTCGATGACTTCGCCGCGATCCGCTTCCTCCACCATCGCGTTCGGCCGGATAAATTTTCCGCGCCCAATCTGCTCGAGCGCCCGCCGAAGCTCCGGCTGAAACACAATCGGCAGCGCGACGATCAAGACCGCCATCAATTTGTCCAAAATCCAAGCCAGCGCATGCAGCCGAAGCCAGCCCGTCACAAGCGTGAGCGCGCCCAACAGCAAAAGCCCTTTCACAAGCGCCGTCGCCCGCGTATTTCGAATCAATAAATAAATGCGATACAAAAAAAATGCGACCACCAGGATATCCAAAATATCCCAAAGCCGCATCGTCATCAAAAGCCCTTGCAACTGCTGCAGCATACCGAATCCCTCGCCGAAATCAAATCGTGTACATTTTTCCTATTATATCACAAAGAGAGGAGATGAGAGATGAGGAGCGAACTGTGGGAGATTCTTAGCATTGGCGGCGTCTCGGCTAAAAACTTTTGCAAGATAGATATGAGGGGCCGGCTTTGTACGTTCTCGGCTCTTGTGGCAGGCGCAAGATAGCCGGGAGCCTGGAGCCGGGAGCGGCGCGGTTATCTCTGTGCGACTTTGGTGGCAAAGACATCAGAAATCAGACGTCAGACGTCAGACGCTTGCTCGGCTTTTGCGGCTCATCTCGCCGCTATCCGTATGACCGTGAGCAGCTACGGAACTCATCGGATGTGACGAACGGTAAACGGTAAACGGTAAACGGAGAACGGCTTTGGTCGGCAGACGCGAGAGAGCCGGGAGCCTCGTGCCTGAGAACAAAAGTCAATCGCGGTCTGACGTCTGACCGTCTGATGTCTGACGTCTCGATCTCTATGAGGCGCGCTCCAAGCTCCAGGCTCCAGACTCACCGCTTTCCCTCCCTTGACAAAAATCGACATAAAACGATATAATTCACTCTAGAGTTTCAATTTCATACTCGGTCTGTGGCTCTCCCGGAACCGGAATCACTTGGAAGGATTCGTGGCGGGAGAGCTTTTTTATGCCGTCTCCTCATATCCGAAAGGGCGTGGAGGCGGCTTTTTTAGAAATTTTAGGAGTTTGTATGACACACACATGGCAAAACGCGGCGAGTCGGATGGCTCGCCTGTCGGCATCCTGTCCTTTGGACTTCTCGAAGAAACCCGTCCGCATCGGCGCGATGGCCGTCCTGTTTCTTCTGCTCTGCGCCGCCGCTTTTTTCTATACGGGAAACGACGCCCTCGTGCTCGGCCGTGAGCGCAAAGACGGCATTCTGACCGCCGAGCAGGTGAAAGCGTCTTTCGATTCCGTCGGCGGTCGGCTTCTTCGCGAAGCCGTAAAAGAAGGCGATCACGTGAAAAAAGGCGACGTCCTCATGGTGCTGGACAGCACCGACATCGACCTTTCCATTGAAAAAACGAAGGCGCAAATTCGCCAGATGGAAGCGACGATTGCCTCCACCGCCGGCGGCATCCGAATCGGTTATGACAAGACGGACACGGCGGAAGTCGAAACATTCCGCGCCATCGATCAGCAGCGCGCCTCCGTCGACGCCGCCCGCGCCACGTACGATTATCAAAAGATCAATTACGACCGCATGACCGAGCTCGCCGAAGTCGGCGCCATTTCCCGCCGCGAGCTCGACATCGCGCGCACCGATTACGAGACCGCCCGCGCCTCCCTTTCCATGCAGCAGGAACTTTTGGGGAAACTTTTGGGCGGCGCGCCCGACACCGGCGCAACGGAAACAATTGCCATCCCCTCCGTCGTCAATGCGCGGAACGAAATCAAAAATCAGGAAAACGATTTGGAATCGCTCCGCCAGCAGAAGAAACAACTCGAGATCGCGCTGAAAGAACTCGAAGTCAGCAAGAGCCGCCTCACCCTCCGCGCGCCCGAAGACGGAAAAATTCTCTCCGTCATTGCCAAGGAAGGAGAAATGGTTTCCCCGAATACCCCCGTCATCCTGCTCGAAAGCGATCGTCTCTACTACGACATTTATCTCTCCGAAGAGCAGCTCCGCGGCCTTGCCGAAGGCGACACCGTCGAAGGAGTTGCCGTCGCCAATGGAGAGAGCGTCCGCGGCACCGTCCGCCTCATCGCCCGCGCGCCCGGATTTGCCGATTACAAAATGTCGCGCGAAAACGGCCAAGCCGATCTCACCGCCTTCCAAGTCCGCATAGATGCCGAAAGGACGCCGTCCGTCATCCCCGGCATGACCATCGAGGTACGCACCGATGCACTCCCTCAAAGATGAATTCAAAATCCTGTTCTCCGGCATGGGCATGCCTTACGAAAAAGTGTCCATCATGGTCGCGCTCGTCGTCACCGTCTTCTTCACCGTCCTTTTCGGAAACAATTTCGCCAAAGACGCGCCCGTCGCCGTGATCGATCTCGACCACACCCGCTACAGCCGCGAGCTCACGGACAAAATCGACGCCTCGCCCTACATGAAAGTCGTCGCCGTCACCGACGCGCCCACGGATCCGCGAAATTTCTTTTACGAAGACCGCGCCTATGCCGTCATCTGCCTGCCGCGCGATTTGGAGGCGGACGTCTATTCGGGAAATTCCCCCACCGTCGGCCTTTTCCGCGACAACACCAATGTCGCGCTCAATGCCGACATCATCGAAGCGATGAATGAAATCGTCGGGATCGAAAACGCGCAAAACGTCCCCGCTCACGGCAGCGGCGCGGCCCTCACCCTCCGCACGCGCAAACTTTTCAGCCCGATGGGCTCGACGGCCAATACGACGACGCAAGGTTTCCTTTTCTTCTTCTCGTCCATGTTCTTCACCTTCGCCACCATCGGCATGGTCCCGCGCCTGCGCCTCGAAAAGAAATGGGACGAGACGCTCCGCGAAGGAAATCCTCTCGCCCTTCTCGCCCGCCTCGTCCCCTACGCCGGCTGCCTCCTCTTCGCGCTGCTTCTGGGGCTCATCGTGCTGCGCCTCTGGGGCGACATGATTATTTCCGGAAACATGATCCTGTTTCTTGCATTCCAAATTCTTCTCATCTTCGACATCGGGATGCTCTCGCTTCTCTTCGGCTGGAACGCGGCCAATCCCGGCGTCGCGAGCAGCCGCATGATACTCTTCATCCCCGGCGGCTTCATCCTGGGCGGCGTCACGAGCCCCATCTCCCATCTCTCCGATTGGGCCATCCAATTTTCCCACGTCTTTCCCCTCACGTGGCAATTCCATTTCACAAGAGACATCCTCCAAAGAGGCGCGGGCCTTTCCGACCTCCCCCACATCACCGTCCTCTTCCTCCTCTACTCCGCCGCGATTCTCGGCGTCTTTTGTCTGCGGTATGAGAAAGAAAGGAAGAAACTACAACAATTATGAGCTCAAAGCTTTTGGCGTCACATAGCGCTCGAGACGTCAGACATCAGACGATCAGACGTCAGACCGTTACATCTCTTTGATTTGCTTTTTTGTCTCATTGAGAATTGAGAAGTCAGAAATCAGCTGTCAGACGAAAGAGGAAGCGGCTGCGCCGCATTTGTTAAATCGCGCGAAGCGCATATAAAAAAATATCGCGAGGCGATACCGCTAAAGTCTGATCTTCTGATGTCTCGAACTCTATGAGACGCCAAAAGTCAACCACGCCAATGTGACAGTCTGACGTCTGACGTCTGACCATCTGACGTCTCGACCGCTATGTGCAAACACCCCTTCATTGCGAAAAAAGGAGAACAAATACCATGTCCATTTCCCACATTCTCGTCCCCATCGACGGTTCGGACGAATCGAAAAACGCACTTTCGCTTTCCATCGAGATCGCCGAAAAGTTTTCCGCCAAGATTTCCCTGCTCCACGTCGCCGATTGGAACGCGCAGATGACCAGCCTCGACCGCGTGACCATGAGCGGCTATATTCCGAGCGACATCTTGAAAGAAGGCTACGAACTTTTGACGGACGCCGCGCGGCAGATTCCGAAAGAAATCGAAACGGAAACCGCCGTCGTCCCCGGGCATCCCGCCACTGTCATTTTGGAAGAAGCCGAAAAAAGAAACGCCGATCTCATCATCCTCGGCAGCCGCGGCCTCGGCGCCGTGAAAGGATTGCTTTTAGGCAGTGTCTCCGCCGCCGTCATCCAAAAAGCCCCCTGCCCGGTCCTCACAACGAAATAATTTCATCTCAGGCGCTCCGGCGCCTTTTCTTGTGCTATAATGAGAAACAAATGCATAGTCTGATTGATTCTTTGCTATTGTGGCATTGGTGGCGAAAAGCCTAAATTCAGAAAAGAATTGAGATTTGAGAATTGAGAATTGAGGGCAGGTGTCGCTTGTGCAAACGAACAGGAGCCTTAGGAACGTAGTGACGCGAGGCG
>CAVEYT010000060.1:0-7725 GCA_963619995.1 Acutalibacteraceae bacterium
GTAAAAAGATAAACATATTGTGCCTAACATGTAGATCTCAGACGCAAGATAGTTACTAGCTGCTAGCCGCTAGCTTTTAGATAAAAGCAAAATCGGTATCGCCTACGGCGATGATTTTAATAAATGCGCGAAGCGCTTCCGGTTAAAACTAACAGCTAATTGCTAATCGCTAATAACTATCTTGCGACTGGCGAAAAATGCTGAACGCGCAATTCCGGACTCACATCTCTCATTTTTCTCTTTACAGAAATAAATGCCCGTGCTATAATAGCCTTCGTCATGGGGCCGTAGCTCAGCTGGGAGAGCGCCTGCTTCGCATGCAGGAGGTCAAGAGTTCGATCCTCTCCGGCTCCACCAGAAAATGAAATCGTCGCACATCGTTGCGGCGATTTTTCTTTTGCCGTTTTATATGCGTCGCGCGGCTGTCTGTCATCCGCTGTCCGCCGTCCTCCGTTATCCGTTGACCGTTTACCGTTCGTCACATTCTATGTGACACGACAGCCTTCACGCCCGGTAAACGGTTCACGGTTCACGGACAACGGATACCGGGCGCCCTTGACAGCCGTTTCCCTTTTCTTGTATAATGCTGAAAATACACAAGGATGAAGAAGGGATTCTTGAACCCATCAGAGAGGCGGCGGTCGGTGCGAGCTGCCGGGGGACGGTTATCCTTCCGCTTCGGAGTGATGAGTGATGAATTCATCGGGCGCGCCCGTTACAGCGAAAAGAGATGGCCGTATGGCAATTTGGGTGGCAACGCGGATGACTTCCGTCCCTTAGGGGATGGGAGTTTTTTTGTTCGCCGCTCGCCCTACGCGCCGAAATTGGGTGGCACCGCGAGAAGAGAAGCTCGTCCCATGTGGACACTTCTCTTTTTTGTTTGCAAAGAAAGGAAACGGTATGAGACGCGTACACAATTTCAATGCCGGCCCCTCCGCCCTGCCGCTTGCGGTCTTGGAGGAGATTCGCGCCGACATCCCTGACTGGAACGGGACGGGGATGAGCATTCTGGAGGTGAGCCACCGCGCAAAGGATTTCCAAAATCTTTTAGAGGAAACGAAAGCCCTGCTCCGCTCGCTCCTCCGGCTCACGAAGGATCAGGCCATCGTCTTTGTCCAAGGCGGCGGCTCGATGCAATTTCTGATGGAAGCGGCAAATTTTTTGAAACATCGCGCCGCTTACATCGACACGGGCGTCTGGGCGGCAAAAGCAAGAGACGCTGCGACATTTTTCGGCGAGGCCTACGACGCGGCATCGGGAAAAAAGGAAAATTACGCCGCGATTCCGGACACATTTTCGCTTCTGCCCGACACAGACTACTTGCACATCACGTCGAACAACACCATCTACGGCACGGAGTGGCAGGCATTTCCGGAAACGGACGTCCCGCTTGTCTGCGATATGAGCAGCGACATTCTCTCGCGGGAAATTGACGGCGACCGTTTTGGGCTCCTCTGGGCAGGGCTCCAAAAAAATCTGGGCATCGCGGGCTGTGCGCTCGCCGTCCTTCGCCCCGATTTCTTGAAAACGGCACGCGAAGACATTCCGACCTTTTTGCAATACAAAACGTTCGTGAAACACGATTCCGCGTACAACACACCGCCCGTTTTCTGTATTTACGTGCTACATAAAATCCTGCGCTGGATTGAATCGGAAGGCGGCGTCGCTGCCGTCGAGGCGCGAAACATCCGAAAGGCCGCGATGATTTACGACGTCATTGACGAGAGCGGCGGTTTCTATCGCAGTCACGCGCAGAAAAATTGCCGCAGCCGGATGAATGTGACGTTTCGTCTCGCATCGCCGGACGCGGAAGCCGATTTCATCGCGCGCGCCAAAGCGGAGGAGCTCATCGGCACGGGTGGGCATCGTCTCGTCGGCGGTTGCCGCGTTTCCCTCTACAATGCCGTCACGGAGGAAGACGCGGCCGCGATGGCGAGTTTCATGAAAGAATACCAAAGAATTCACGGATAAGGAGAGCATCATGTACAAAATTTACATCACAGACGACGTGGCGAAGGAAGCCAAGGAATTTTTGGAAACGGATTTTGTGGTCGACGTGCGGGAAAATCTGCCGGAGGACGCGCTTTGCCAAGTGATCGGCGAGTACGACGCCATCATCACGCGAAGCCAGACGGAGATCACGAAGAAAGTCATCGAGGCCGCGAAGAATCTCAAAGTCATCGGGCGCGCGGGCGTCGGCGTGGACGGCATCGACATCCCGGAAGCGACGCGCCACGGCATCACCGTCGTGAATACCCCCGAGTCGAATACGATTGCCGCCTGCGAGCACACGATTGCACTCTTGCTGTCGGCGACGCGCCACATCCCGCAGGCGCACCAATCCATCATGGAAGGCCGCTGGGATCGGAAAAGTTTCACGGGCATCGAGCTGCGCGGAAAGACCGTCGGAATCATCGGCGTCGGTCGCGTCGGCTCGAATGTCGCCAAGCGTCTGCAGGGTTTTGATATGAAAACGATTGGCTACGATCCCTACATTCCCCAAGAACGCGCGAAGCAGCTCGGCGTCACGCTCGTCGACCTCGATACGCTCCTCGCCGAATCGGATTTCATCACGCTCCACACGCCGCTCACGGATGAGACGCGCGGGATGATTGGCGCGGCGGAAATCGCCAAAATGAAAACGGGCGTCCGTCTCGTGAATTGCAGCCGCGGCGCCGTCGTCGACATCGCGGCGCTCGCCGAAGCGCTGAAGAGCGGAAAAGTCGCCACCGCCGCCATCGACGTCTGGGCGAAAGAGCCGCTCCTTCCCGAAGACAATCCGTTTCTCGGCCTTTCCAATGTCGCGCTCACGCCGCATCTGGGCGCGTCGACCGTCGAAGCGCAAATCGGCGTGGCGACCGACGTCGCGCGCGGGGTGGCCGATGCGCTGCGCGGCGATCCCGTCGCGACGGCCGTGAACGCCTCCCCCGTCACGAAGAGCACGCTCGCCGTCATCGAACCCTATTTCCCGCTCTGCGAACGCCTGGGAAATATCGGCATTTACCTCTGCGACGGCCACATCGACCGCGTCACCGTTTCCTACACCGGCGAACTGACCGAGACGGAAGTCGCGCCGCTCACGACCGCCGTCCTGAAAGGTCTCCTCTCGCCCATCCTGCAGGCGACCGTCAATTTCGTGAACGCGGGAAATATCGCCAAGGAGCGCCACATGGACGTGCGCGAAATGAAGGCGGGCAGCGGGAAATATCGGAGCGCCTCCGTCACACTCACTCTCGAGACCGACAAAGGCACGCACCGAGTCTGCGGCGTCCTCTTCGACCGGAAAGAAGCGAAGATCACGGAAATCGATGATTACGCCGTCGATTTTGCGCCGACAGGCTATCTCCTCATCGCGCCGCACGAAGACAAACCGAATATGATCGGGCAGATGGCCGGGATTTTGGGCAAGGCCGGGATCAATATCAACGGGATGCAAGTCGGACGGACGCCGAAAGAAGGGACAAACATCATGGCCGTCGCCGTTTCCTCCGACATTCCGAATGACGTCATGCTCTCGCTCCGCGGCATCGAAGGCATCTTGGATCTGCGCGTCATTCATTGCGGAAACGAGTGAGGCAGCCATGGTACGCATCATTCTCGTCCGCCACGGCGAAACCACGTGGAACACGGAAGGCCGCTACCAAGGCCAAGAAGACACGCCGCTCTCCCCTCGCGGTCTCGCGCAGGGACGCGCCGCCGCCGAAGCGCTGAAAGGCACGCCCATCGATGCCGCCATTTCTTCCCCGCTCTCCCGCGCCCTCACGACCTGCCGCTTCATCGCCGACCTCCACGGGCTCTCTGTGGAAACGGACGCGCGCCTGACGGAAATCAGCCACGGCACCTGGGAAGGCCGCTACGCCGACGACATCGAAGCGAATTATCCCGAAGAGTTTCATCTCTGGCACACGCAGCCCGACCTCGTCCAAATGCCCGAAGGCGAAAATCTGGAAGACGTCCGGAAACGCGCAAGAGAGGCGCTCGAAGATATCGCGACGCGCCATGAGGGAAAAACAGTCCTCATCGCTGCTCACGACGCCGTCAACAAAGTCCTCCTCTGCGACGTCCTCGGCCTGCCGCTCGGAAGTTTCTGGCAGATGAAACAGGACAACGCGTGCATCAATGTGCTCGAAAGAGAAAACGGACGCTGGCGCCTCGTCCTCCTGAATCATACGGCGCATCTGGGGTATCTTTTTAGCGGGATTGAACAAAAAGGATTGTGAGAGATGAGGAGCTTGGCTGTTTCTTTTCTTGGTTTTTGAGGCATTTCTGCGGAAAGCTTTCTGCTGATAGAGATGGGGAGCCTGCCTTTCCCTACTTAACTTTTTCGGCGTTTGCGATGATGACTATAGCAAGATAGGAAAGAGAGAAAAGGGAAGAGGGAACGCACGCAAAAAGGACTGTGAAATGTTTTTGCATTTTCACAGCCCTTTTTGGTTGGAAATAATGGATTAGAAGGTGTATTCCGCACCGATGAGGAAGTGGCATCCTTGAGCAGGATTTATGTAGGTACCGCTACCGACGTTGACACCTGCATTTTCTGTATAGGCTTTGTTCAGCAAGTTGTAGCCCTTTGCATAGAAAGACAAATTTTTAGTGGCCTTATAGTTGGCTGACAAATCCAGCGTGATGTAACTGCTGTCCACGTATGCTTGAACGGAATTCCAATTCTTCATATATTGGGAAGTATCCGCACCGCTACCGCCGCGCAGGAAAGCGCTCACGCTCCAACGGTCCGTATGGAAACGAGCGCCCAAGCGGTACATATTGGGAATACAGTTACGGTCACGCTCGTAATCCTTACCAGCATTACTATTTCTTACGCGTACATAGCTATAGGACGCTTCCAAATCCCAGTGCTTGTTCAACTCGTGATTAACGCTCAATTCAAAACCTTTTTTCTTTTGTTTATCTATGTTGGAGGCGTAATAATCACCACTAATCAGTTCCCAATTTATCGCGTCTGTCAAATCGCTCTGGAAGTAGCTCACATTGACTTCGGTTTTATCTGCAATCTTAGCGCCATAGCCAAGCGTCCAAGTATAACCCTTTTCCGGTTTCAAATCAGGGTCTCCATAGTATCCACTCCAGCCGGATCCACCGGGCATATTATAATACAAGTCATCGATGGTCGGCGCCTTGAATACCTGCCCCCAGCTGAAGTAGACATGGCTGTTTCGATCGAGCTTTTTGTTCAGCCCCGCACTCCAAGTCGTTTTACCACCGGCCGTGCTGTGGTTATCATAGCGTACACCGGCATTCAATGTCCAAGAAGGCAAAAATTCCCACTGGTCATTCACGAAGATCGCTTTATTATTGATACTCTGTTCTTTTGCATAGGAAACGTGATTAAACGCTTTCCCCTTCCAATAGGACGCACCGACGACCAATTTGTTATTTTCACCCGTGGTAATGGCCTGCTGGACTTCAAAACCGGTATCCGTCTCATCCATCTGACCGTAATTATTATAATCCAGCGCATTACGATAAACATGAATGTACCCTTGGTCTTTCCCTTTCCAGAGCCAATCATATTTTGCATAGAATACATTGGTCTTCTTGTAGCTGAAAGAAGGCGAACCCCAGCTGGGAATTGACGTGGTACGCATGCCATCATACTTGCTGAAGTCATAGCCGATTTCCAAATTCGTAGTCGCGGACAGCTCCTGCTTTACCTTGACGGAAACCTTTTCATTTTCGTAGGTGGAGCTTCCCGGCCATCTCATGGTATCCCCGGTCGCCGCATCCTTATATTTGAAATAGCCTTGCTTGTATTTAGAGAAGGACACCATCACGCTGGTCTTGTCTTTTTTGAAGGCGTACATCGCTTTGGCTTCGCGTGCCTGCTCGGAGCCGACCCCAAAAGAAATCTTCCCGTAGTTGTGATCTGCTTTTTTCGTGATGATATTCACGACACCGCCGACCGCATCACTCCCGTACAGCGAGCCGCCATGGCCTTTGACGACTTCAATGCGTTCAATGGTGCTGATATCGGGGAGTTGATTCAAATCATAGCTACCACGGCCGCTGCCTACGCCCATCTCAAAGTTGACTCGCCGACCGTCGACCAAGACCAATACGCGTGCATCCCCATTCAAAGTGATTTTTTTCTCGGAAGCGCCCGTACCAAAATCCGTTATACTGGCACCCGGCACATCTCTTAATGCCTCTGCGACATCGACGTAATGTCTGTCCGCCATTTTTTCGGCGGTAATGACAGTGACATTGGCAGGAGTATCCGCAATTTTATTTTCCGTCCGAGTAGCCGTCACGACGACTTCGTCCAGCGTAAACTCTTGAGGCTCCTCCGCTGCCAATGCGACGCCGCCGCACAATGCAGCCGTACATGCGAGGGCAGCCAACATGCTTGTTTTCTTGGTTCTGTTCATATCCGTTCTCCTCCTTAGGAAAACCCATAGCACATCGTCTGCCAAAAATGAACGCCGAAGCAAACAATCATGCTATCGTTATTATGTAATTAAATTATACATATACTCGTTGTACTGCGCAAGCAATTTCTTACAATTTTTTTATTTTTATACATCGTTTTTTCAAATTTTTGCATTCATTTTTCGGATGGCTCCCCTTTCGTTTTAATCAATCCGTTTCCGCACACCGAATGCAAAACATGCCGAGTGACAAAAAACTCTCACAGTTCACTCCCGTATGCCGCGTCTTGGATTCCCAGTATCGCTTTCGTCATCGCGGGTGACGCCGAATACATATATTTATCCGGAACTTGGCGGAAGGCTTTTTCGCGCACGGCCTTAATGGATTGCATAGCGGGATCCGTCAGGAGTTCATTTCTGATTTTTTCCGGGGAAATATTTCCATACGTCCAGGTCGGAATGAGGATGATATCCGGATTCATGAGGACGAGGCCTTCTTCCGGGAGCGGGTCGGTCGCACCCATGCCGATGAGGGCCGCACCATTCATCACACCGGCGTAGTGACAGAGGTCGTCAAAAAGAGAACCCTTGCCGATGTAGCCGCGAAGGTGAGAATAAAGAACGACATTTTTGCGCTCGGATTCCGGGATTTTCGCTTTTCGCTTGGCGGCGAGCGCCAGGTCTCGATCCATTTCGGCCAAAATTTCTTGTCCGCGCTCCGGTTCGCCCAAAGCATCGGCGATTTCTTTCACCGCGACTTTCACATTCTCGACGGAAAGGCTGCCGCGAGAAATGTAGACGACGACGCCGAGATCTTTGAGCGTGCGCACCAAATCCGCCGAGGTCCAATCCGGCGCGATGACGAGATCCGGTCGGCACGCCAAAATTTCTTCCGAATTGTAGTAGCGAATCTGATTCGGCACCTTCCGCGCCGCCTCCGCGACGGTGGAAATGCCGTCGGAAACGGACCAGAAACTCACAGCCGAGACGCGCTCGGGCGGAATCATCTCCAAAATAATTTCATCGGACGCCAAATCCAGCGATACGACGCGCTGCGGCACGCGGGGGACGACGACGCGATTCCCCCGGTCGTCCGTCACGACGCGCCCGTCCGTTACCACCGCCCGCACATCCTCCGGCACCCCGCAGCCGGAAACAAACAAGAATCCCGCCGCCAACAAAGCCGCCGCGCCCACCTTAAAAAAATTCATCCGATTCCCCCATCTCTATCTTGCAAGAGCTATCAGCACAAACGCCACCAAAGCCGAGCAAAGCAACAGCCCGGCTCCCCATCTCTATCTTGCAAAAGCCAGTAGCTCAAACGCCACAAAAGAAAAGC
>CAVEYT010000061.1:0-7713 GCA_963619995.1 Acutalibacteraceae bacterium
AAGCTCGTTTCTCAAAACGGCAGGGGAAATGGGAGGATTTGAAGTTTTGCCGGGATTTCGGAAAGGGATAGGATCGTGTTTTCGCAGCAGCTTATCAACGGTTTGACTTTGGGCAGCGCCTATGCGGTCATCGCTATCGGGTATACGCTGGTATTCGGGGTGCTGAATATCGTGAATATGGCGCATGGCGGGATTTTCATGTTCGGCGCGTATATCGGTCTTCTGCTCGTCACGGAGGCGGGGCTGGGGATTTTCCCCGCGCTTCTGGGCGCGATGGCCGGTGGGGCCATTCTGGGGAGCCTTTTGGAGTTTTTCGCCCTGCGTCCGCTTCGTCGGCGGAAGGTGACGCATTTGGCGCCGCTCATTTCGACGATTGGCGTTTCCATTTTCTTGGAAAGTGTGGCGCTCATGATTTGGGGGCCGCAGACGCGTTCGTTCCCGGCGATGGTCTCGACGGAGCTCATCGATATGGGCGCGTTCCGCATTTCGGGCATCCAGATTGTGAGTCTGGGGACGGCGGTCGTGCTGATGCTGCTCTTGACGTTGCTTTTGAATAAGACGAAGATTGGGAAAGCGGTGCGTGCGACGTCGGAAAATATAGAAACGGCGGGGCTTTTGGGTATCAATACGAATCAGATCATCGTCTTCACGGTCATGCTGGCGTCGGCGCTCGGTGCGGCGGCCGGTGTCTTAATCGGCCTTTCATTCAATGCGATTGAGCCGACGATGGGGACGGCGATGGGCTTCAAAGGCCTGGCGGTGCTCATCATGGGCGGTCTCGGAAACGTGGAAGGCGCGATGGCCGGCGGTTTCATTTTGGGCGTGGCCGAAGTTTTCAGCGTGGCCTATGGCGCGTCGACCTATCGTGACGCGGTGGCGTTTGGCATGATTATTTTGATTCTGTTTCTGCGGCCGGAGGGTCTGTTTTCCAAAGCCGGGAAGGGAGGCAGACCGTAATGGAAGATTTACTGAACGGATATTATTTGCAAGTTTTCGTTTTCATGTGCATCAATTCCCTCTTGGCGCTGTCCATTTACATGACGCTTTGCACGGGGCAGGTGTCTTTGGGAAACGCGGGGTTCATGAGTTTCGGTGCGTACACGTCGGCCATCATCACGATGAAGCTGGGCGTGCCGATGCCGGTCGGCATTTTGTGCGGCGGTATCATGGCGGCTGCGGTGGCGATGGTGGTCGGGCTGCCGACGATTCGTCTGCGCGGGCTGTATCTGGCGATTGCGACGCTGGGCTTCGGCGAAGTCATTCGCGTCATTGCACTCAATTTGAAGATTACAAATGGGGCGCTCGGACTCTCCGGGATTCCGTCCATGGCCAGTTCCCTTTCGCAATATGCGGAGGAAACGGGGCTGATGGAGGCGATGGGACTTGATTATCAAGTGACGGGGCAGCTTCTGATGTGCCTGATTCTTCTGGTGCTCGTCGCTTTGATTTTCACGTTTTGGTATCGACTGGAACATTCTCGTATCGGGCGCGCGTTCGCGGCGGTCAAAGCGGATGAATACGCGGCGGCGCTGTCGGGGATTCCGGTCGTGTATTACAAAATGATGTCTTTCCTTTTCAGCGCGTTTTTCGCCGGGGTCGCCGGGGCGCTCTATGCCCATGCGACGTATTTCATCAGCCCGACGGATTTCACGTATCACAAAGTCGTCGATATGCTGCTCTACACGGTCTTCGGCGGTTCAAACGTCATGTGGGGGCCGCTCCTCGGTGCGAGCATTCTGACCGTCCTGCCGGAGTCGCTCCGCAGTCTTTCGGAATATCGCGATATCATTTACGGCTTGATGCTCGTCATTTTGATGGCGTTCCGTCCGGACGGCATTTTGTCCTATGATGCGATGCGCTATATCCATCGCAAATTGCAAGCGGATAAGGGAGGGAAATAAATGTTACTCGAACTTCGGAATGTAGTGAAGAAATTCGGCGGCATCACGGCTCTCTCCGATATTTCCTTCGGCGTGGAGAAGGGTGACATCTTTGGCATCATCGGGCCGAACGGCGCCGGGAAGACGACGATTTTCAATATGATTACCGGCGTGTATCCCGTGACGAGCGGCGACGTTCTTTTCGACGGGCAGTCGCTTCTCGGCAAGAAAACGCATGAAATCATCGACGGCGGGATTGCCCGCACGTTTCAAAATATCCGTCTCTTTGCGAATATGACGGTGCTGGAAAATATTCTCGTCGGTCGCCATGCCCAGCTGCACACGGGTCTTTTGGGCAGCGTCCTCCATACGAAATCCATGCGCGAGGAGGAAGCCGATTCCGTCCGCGAAGCGCATGAACTCTTGCAATATGTAGGGCTGGACGATGTGGCGGACCATATCGCGACCGAGCTTCCCTACGGTAAGCAGCGGAAACTGGAAATTGCGCGCGCGATGGCGTCGCATCCGCAGCTGATTTTGCTGGATGAACCGGCCGCCGGGATGAACGATCAGGAAACGGCGGCACTGACGGAGCTGATTCGCGGCATTCGCGAACAATTCGGCATCACGGTCATTTTGATTGAGCACGATATGAATCTTGTCATGAATCTGACGAATCGTCTGATCGTCGTGAATTTCGGAAGCAAGCTGGCGGAAGGGACGCCGGCGGAAGTGCAAAACAATCCGGCCGTCATCGAGGCCTATCTCGGAAAGGAGGAAGACTAAATGCTGCTCGAACTCAAAAATGTCGTCGCAGGCTACGGCAATATCAAAGCGCTGAAAGGCATCAGTCTCTCCGTCGAGGAAGGAAAAATCGTGACGCTCATCGGGGCAAACGGCGCCGGAAAATCGACGACGATGAAGACCATCATGGGCATCATGAAGCCGATGGAAGGGGAGATTTCGTTCCAGGGTCATTCTATCAATGGGAAACATTCGTATCAAAATGTCCGCGACGGTCTGGTGCTCGTGCCGGAAGGCCGCCAGATTTTGCAGACGATGACGGTCAAGGAAAATCTGGAAATGGGCGCTTATAAGCGCAGTGACAAAGCGGAGATTGCCGAGGATATGGAAAAAATCTTCGAGAAATTTCCGCGTCTCCAAGAGCGCCGCACGCAATACGCCGGTACGCTTTCGGGCGGCGAGCAGCAAATGCTGGCGATTGGGCGTGCGATGATGGCACGGCCGAAGCTTATGCTTTTGGACGAACCGTCCATGGGGCTCGCGCCGCTTGTCGTCGCGCAAATTTTTGAAGTCATTCAGGAAATCAACAAGACCGGCACGACGATTCTCTTGGTCGAGCAGAATGCGCGCAAAGCCTTGCAGATTGCCGATTACGCGTATGTCATGGAAACGGGGAAAATTTTCCTCGAAGGACCGGCGGCGGAAGTCGCGGCCAATCCCGGCGTCATGGCGGCGTATCTGGGCGGCAAAAAATAAAAGTGTTATCCTTATCTACAGGAAACAAGGAAAATGGAAACGCAGAGAGTGCGATTTCTTTCTTTGTTTCCCGCAGGTAAGGATTTTTTCTTTGGTTTGGGAAAAAATCAGAAAAAACATCTTGCATAATTATTCGTGAGACTGTATAATTATCTCAATTTTATTTTTGAAATTTCTTTTAGAGTCAACGTTTGCCGCATGGCGCATGGTGAAATGAATCGTTGCATAAAATTACAAAAGAAAGAAGGTCTGAAAAATGATGGAAAATAAGATACGGGACGCTGTGGAGAAAGTTTTGCCGCAGGTCGTGGAGTGGCGGCGGCATTTTCATCGGCATCCGGAATTGTCGGGGAAAGAAGTCGAGACGTCGAAATACATCCAAGAGCAGCTCACGGCGCTCGGAATTCCTTTTGAGACGGGATTTTTTGAGACGGCGGTCTTGGGTGTCATCCAAGGCGGAAAGCCGGGGCGGACGGTGGCGCTTCGCGCGGATATGGACGCGCTGCCGGTGACGGAGCAGACGGGGCTTCCCTTTGCATCCGAAAATGAAGGCGTGATGCACGCGTGCGGACACGACAGCCACATGGCGATTTTGCTCGGCGCGGCGGCGGTGCTCTCGTCCTTGAAGGAGGAGATCGCGGGCACGGTGAAGCTCGTGTTTCAACCGGCGGAAGAGGAAGCGGCAATCGGCGGCGGGCGTCATTTCGTCGAAAGCGGCAAGCTGGATGACGTTTCCGAAATTTACGGGCTTCACGTCTGGCCGGAGCTTCCCGTCGGCGTCGTCGGGCTGAAGCCGGGCAATTTGATGGCGGCGTCCGACCGTTTCTACGTCCACGTGAAAGGGAAATCGACGCACGCCGCGCAGCCTCATAATGGAACGGACGCGCTCGTCGTGGCGTCGCATTTCGTGATTGACGTGCAGACGCTCATTTCCCGCGAGATGGATCCGATGGAAAATGTCGTGTGCACCATCGGCCTCATGAATGCCGGGACGCGCTACAATGTCGGCGTGGAGGACGCGTATCTCGAAGGGACGGTCCGCACGTACACCCCGGCGCTGCGCGACAAAATGGAGGCGCGGCTCGGAGAAATTTTGGCGGGGCTGGACACGATGTTCGGCACGCATTCGGAGCTCCGCTATGTGCGCGGGCACGGCTCGACCATCAATACGCCGGAAAAGATTCAATTTTTGCAGGAAATAGGGAAACGGTATCTCGGCGAAGAGCACATCACGGAGCCGCGCTTCCCGTCGATGTGTGCGGAAGATTTCTCGTCGTATCTGCAGAAAATCCCGGGTGCCTTTATGTGGCTCGGCACGGGGAAACCGGGAACGCCGGCGCTCCACAATGCGAGCTTTGCCATCGACGAATCGATTCTGCCGCTCGGCGTCACGATGGAAGTCGCGGCGGTCATGGAAGCTTTGAAGGAATAAGAAGAGGACAGTATGCAATCTTTACTCGGACAATCATTTTTGACATTGGCGGATCTTTCGCCGGCGGAGTTTCAATATTATCTGAAACTGGCGGCGAAGCTGAAACAAGATAAAAAAGAAGGAAAAGAAATCCAAACGCTTTCCGGAAAAAATTTCGCGCTCATTTTTGAAAAAGATTCCACGCGGACGCGATGCGCCTTTGAAGTCGCGGCAAGAGACCAGGGCGCGGCGACGACGTATCTGGGGCCGACGGGAAGCCAGATTGGGAAAAAGGAATCCATCGCGGACACGGCGCGCGTCTTGGGCTCGATGTTCGACGCGATTGAGTTTCGCGGATTTGCGCAGGACGCGGTCACGGAGCTTTCGCAAAAGGCGGGCGTCCCCGTCTGGAACGGACTCACCGATTACGATCACCCGACGCAGACGCTCGCGAATTTCCTGACGCTTTCCGAGCATTTTCAAAAGCCGCTCTCCGAGATTTCCTTTGCCTACGTCGGGCACGGGCAGTCGAATATGGCACACGCTCTCATGATGGGTGCGGCGCTTTGCGGCATGGATTTCCGTATCATCGGACCGGCCGAATATTTCCCGGAGCCGGAATTTTTGGCGCAGTGCCAAGAGAAAGCGAAGGAAACAGGCGCGACATTTACGTGTACGGACGATCCCGTTTCCGGCGTTCGCGGGCTTGACGTCATTTACACGGGCGTGTGGGTGACGATGGGCGATCCCTACGAACTTTGGGGCGAGCGCATCCAAAAATTCCTGCCGTATCGCGTGACGACGGATATGATTCGGAATACGGGAAATCCGGACACAGTCTTCTGTCACTGCCTGCCGGCTTTCCACAATACGGAAACGAAAGTCGGGAAAGATATTTTCGATCGCTTCGGGCTGGACGGCATCGAGGTGACGGACGAAGTCTTCGAAGCGCCGTTTTCCCTGGCGTTTCAGGAAGCGGCGAACCGGCTTCCGACGATCAAGGCCGTCATGGTGGCGAGCTTTGCCGACTATCCGCTGGAATAGCGGTTTTCTAATAAAAATGCTACAATAAATTACATTGTATTGTTCGTAAAAAGGAGGAATCCGTATGGCTGCTTTACCGAAAGTCTTTATCGTCGGAGAATCGGGGACGACCGGGCTTCGTCTGCAGGAGCGTCTGTCGGCGAGATCCGATCTCACGCTCACGCTCTTGCCGGAAGAAAAGCGAAAGGATCACGAAACCATTCGCGCCTATGCGAAAGAGGCGGATTTGATGTTTTTGTGTCTGCCGGACGACGCGGCGCGGGAAATCGTGGACGTCACGGCCGGTACGGGCATTCGGATTCTCGATACATCCACGGCGCATCGGACGCTGGACGATTGGGTCTACGGCTTTCCGGAACTTTCCGACGAAAAGGCCGGTGCGATTGCGTCGGCGGAAAAAGTCGCGGTGCCGGGGTGCCACGCGAGCGGCGCGATTGCGCTCTTGTATCCGCTCGTAAAAGCCGGCGTGCTTCCTGCCGATTATCCGCTCCACGTCATTTCGCTCACGGGCTACAGCGGCGGCGGCAAAAAAATGATTCAGGAATATGAGCACGAAAAAACGACGCCGCTCGAATCGCCGCGCCAGTACGGACTTTTGCAGAAACACAAACATCTGCCGGAAATCCAAAAAGTGTGCGGCCTTTCCGAGAAACCGCTCTTCTCGCCGATTGTGTCCGATTTTTATTCCGGGATGGAAGTCACGGTCGGCCTTCACGTCAATCGCTTGGCGAAGTCCGGCATGACGCCCGATGTGATTCGCGAGCTGTATCGCGAGCATTACGCGGGGGCGAAGCTGATTCACGTCGCGCCGCTTTCGACGGACGAAACGAACAAGCTGTATCTCGCGGCGAATACGAATGCAGGAAAAGACAGCCTCACAATTTACGTTTCCGGAAACGAAGAGCGCCTCGAAGTGATTTCCGTTTTCGACAATCTGGGGAAAGGCGCGTCGGGTGCGGCCGTCGAATGTATGAATCTCATGCTCGGCCTTCCCGCCGCGACCGGATTGGTTTTGTAAAAGGAGGGTACGATGGAGACAAGCAATGCCATTCGCGCGGAAATTTTGACGCAAGCGGTGCCGTACATCAAAGAATACAGAGGAAAATACGTCGTGGCGAAATACGGCGGAAACGCGATGACGGATCCCGACCTCAAGAAAAATGTCATGCAGGATATTTTGCTCTTGCATCTGATCGGCGTCAATGTCATTCTCGTCCACGGCGGCGGGCCGGACATCAATGAGATGCTGGATGCGCTTCACATCGAGTCGCATTTTGAAAACGGGCTTCGCGTGACGGATGCCGCGACGATGGAAGTCGTGCAGATGGTTCTGGCCGGGAAAGTGAATAAGGGTCTCGTTTCCTATCTGTCGGCGCTCGGCGGACTCGCCGTCGGACTTTCCGGCATGGACGGCGATATGATTCAAGTCCATACGAAGAATGAGAAACTGGGTCTCGTGGGCGAAATCGATCACATCGACACCGGCATTATCGAAAATACGCTGAAAGGCGGCTACATCCCCGTCATTTCCTCCGTCGGCATCGATGAAAACGGGACGCCGCACAATATCAATGCGGACACGGTCGCGACGCGTGTCGCCGGGGCTCTCAATGCGGAATGTCTCGTCTTCATGAGCAATATCGACGGCGTGCTGAAAGATGCGAGCGACAAGACGAGTCTCATCCGGCGCCTGACGGTCGCGGAGACGGAGGCGCTCAAGGCGGACGGCACGATTGCAGGCGGCATGATTCCGAAAGTCGACGCGTGCACGGATGCGATCCAAAACGGCGTGCAAAAAGTTTTCATCATCAACGGCGAAATTCCCCACGCGCTTTTGATCGAGCTTTTGACGGACGAAGGCCTGGGGACGATGTTTGT
>CAVEYT010000062.1:0-6605 GCA_963619995.1 Acutalibacteraceae bacterium
CCATGAGTTCAGCTTTAGCCTTTTTGACCGGCATCGGGTCGTAGAACACAGGTCTTCCTTTTACCACACAAACTTTTCTTTCCTGAGCCGTGACCGTTGACGGCACCATGTCCAATTTGAATTTCATGTTCTTCTACTCCTAACCATCCACAAAAGCTCTTCTCTCCTCTTCGTCACGTTGCATACCTACCAAGGTAAGGGCAGGGCTTGCCCCTTACCCTTGGGGTATGTAACGAATAGTAAGAATACAAACATACATATATAGGGAGAGAAGAAGAAAATCCAAAAAATACTATTTGTTAACCTCTTGAGGTGCTTCCTCTTCAGCCACCGGTTTAGGGTGATACAAAATCTTGCCTTTATCGAGAGTGAACTCGCCTTTAAGCCGCTTGATGCGCGAATAGATGGTCTTATCTATCACGCCGAAGTACTCGCACATATCCTTGACCGTGACCTCGCCGTTAAAGTTAAGGGCTGCATACGCTTTCCTAAATTCCTCGGCTCTTGCTTCCTGCGATTTATTCTTGGGATTATTCAGCGTTCTTGCTCGTCTTGTGCCTGTCGCCGGCATTTCCTCAAGACATTTTTCCGAATCAATCACGTGGATTGGATATTGGAACCAGAACTCGACGGGATGGATATTGGGGAACTCACGGAGCGACGATTCGAGTCTCCATGCCGTGACATTTCCTTCACCGATGGTCTCTTTCACCTCGTCGGATAATTCAAGCTGGATAACGTCAAGCTGCGCGTCGGGGTCTCTTGCAAACACACCCGAGCCTGATGCCCGGTCGATGGCTTTCTTGGCTCCTTGTGCGCCCTTTGAGTGATGATGTCCGTATATCACGCTGCATCCGGTCGAGTTACAGATTTTATCGAACTGGTTACAGAACGCACCCATCTCCGATGCACTGTTCTCATCGCCTGTAATGACCTTGTATATCGGGTCGATCACAATGGCATCGAAGTGCTGATTTTTGATGCGCCGGATAAGTTTCGGCACGAGCTTGTCCAATGGCACGGCATTCCCTCGAAGATTCCAGAGAACAATGTTTCCTGTATGCCTGCGCTCAATTCCAAGAGCCTCGTAAATCTTTTGGAAGCGATTCACGGCACTTGCCGGGTCGATTTCAAGATTGACGTAGAGCACGTTACTTTTCTTGCAAGGAAATCCAAGCCACTCGCGCCCTTCGGCAAGAGCAATGCAAAGCTCCATCAAAAGGAAGGATTTCCCTGCCTTGGAAGGCCCTGCGATTAGCATCTTATGACCTCTGCGAAGAATCCCTTGGATAAGCTCCTCGGGCACCTTAGGTGGATTGTCGTCATACATAGAGAGCGGCTCCATATCTGGAAGCTCGTCCTCTACGCCTTCGACGTAGTCCATCCAATCTACCCACGACTTTCGCCCGATGTTAGTGGCGACCAAGTACTGCCGATTGCCGTTACGCATAACGCCCGGCATGCGGGAGAGCCTTGAAGGATTACGGTTCTGTTTGTCTACGGGAAGACCGTTTTTCTCCAAGAACTCATAGAGCAAATCCACGCGTTTCCTATACTCTTCGTAGTTCCCGGCATCGATGTGGACGATGGCATGGAGGCTCTTGCCGCCGCTGTGGACGAGAGCGGCAATCGGTAGCTCAAACTTTCTGTAAAGCGCGTCCTGCTCGGAGACGGGAAGTGTATCCGACTCGACGAGCGCGTAGCGGAATTTCGTGATGTTCTCGTTTTTAACGCCATCGCCGTCGACGGGATTAAACCGTATCCAGGCACCGACCTGCGATTTGGAGTCGCCCATCGTAGCGCCGACGTCATTCGGATGCCGACGGATAGACGCAATAAGCTCAGCCGCCGTTCTGTCGTAGGCACCTTTCCCGGGCACCCAGCGGCCATTGGAATCCTGCCAGACGTCATTTGTGACGTATCCGACCTTGTCATCCGCGTCAAAGACCGTCTCAAGGTACTTCACGAGGTCGCCTGCCGCGTCCCAGGTGTCGTAATCCGTATCGCCGAAATATCCGTCGCCGTCACCGTCGTACTCAATGGTGTCATTCCAACCAAGGCAGCCGTCCTCGCCGTAAGGTGTCCAGCCGCGGTCTTTTGCCATTTGGATAATCGTGCCGCCACGGATAGGCGTTGCGGTCCCTTGGAAGCTTTCCCATTTCCGCTCGCATTCGCCGGCGTGGTAGCGGGTGTCGTTCCGCGACCATTCATCCCAGACCGAGCAGGGGAGCCCTTCTTCTTTAAGTGCCATGCCGACGGCTATCCATTCGGCGCGGCTCATTTTGGCAACGTCCAAGTAATGGAGTGCCGAAATCAAATTGAAATCTTTCATGATACCCTCCTTGTGGGTGTATACGTTTTGACGTTCATACCAAACGGCACGCGCCAATTATTGTGTGAAATGATATCTATCAGGCGGCTGGCGTCCTCGAACTGCCATGTACCGACACGTCGGAATCCGTAGCGTTCCAGTAGCCGGATTTGCTTGGGTGTCGAGAGCCCTTCGTCCATCCGGCGTTTGAGCCTGTCGATAATGGTCGACGCCAGCCCTGCGTTCTTGACGTCCTCGGGATAGATGCCGCGCTTTTCGAGATACGCCAGCTGTTTGTCTGTGGCAGGGGCCATCTCCCATGGAAACGTCGGCTCGTAGCTTGCCAAATCTTCCGCTTCGATAGAGAGGAAGAACTGGAGCGGGTCGACGAGCTTGCGCTTTCTGGCACGCTGCTCTTCCAAGACGCGTTTCAAAGCTTCCTCGCGCTCTTCGATCATGTCGCGTTCGGCTTCTTCCTCGGCCTCGATCAGGTCATAGATACCGTCGTCCTTGGACAGTTTCTTATCTATGCGCCGGGCTATCTTTTCATCTTTCCCGAAAAGTGCCGACGGCCTACAAAGGTCATGCCGGACGGTCATCCAGAGGAAATCCAAGAGAAGCAAGAACTCTTTACCGGGCGCCAGACGCATGCCGCGGCCGACCATCTGTCGATAGAGCGAGCTGCATTTGGTAGGGCGAAGTATCACGATACAATCGACAGCCGGGCAATCCCAGCCTTCGGTAAGGAGCATACTGTTACACAATACGTCGTACTTGCCGCTTTCAAAGTCATGCAGCACCTCGGCTCTGTCTTGGCTGTTCCCGTTGACCTCGGCGGCTTTGAGTCCCGCCTCATTTAGCATGGCGCAGAACTTTTTAGACGTCGCGACAAGCGGCAGAAACACGACCGTGCGCCTTCCTTTGCAATAATGAGCCATCTCGGAGGCAATCTTCCGAAGGTAAGGCGAGAGTGCGTTCCCGACGTCAGATGCCGCGTAATCCCCATTAGAGACGCGGACGCTTTGGATATCCAAAGCAAGCGGTATCATCTGGGCACGTACCGGCGAGAGATATCCTTCCCGAATGGCACGTGTCAGGCTGTATTCATAAGCTTTGGAATCAAAGTACTCACCGAGGTTTTTCATATCTCCACGGTCGGGTGTTGCCGTTACACCCAGAATATTGGCCTTGGGGAAATGGCCTAGCACCCGTTTATAGCTCTCAGATAAGCAATGGTGAGCTTCATCGACGATAATGTCCTGGAAGTAATCCGATGGGAACCGTTCTAGACGTTTCTCCTGAGAGAGCGATTGGACGGAACCTACGGTGACCGGAATAAAGCTCCCGAGGCTCGATGACTCGGCTTTCTCCAGTACCGAATGGATACCGGCTGACACAAGGAGCTTCTCAGCCGCCTGGTCAAGCAGCTCGCCACGGTGTGCCATGATGAGGACGCGATGTCCTTTTTTCACTTGGTTTTCGACGACCGATGAGAAGACAACGGTTTTCCCGCACCCGGTGGGGAGGACAAGGAGGGTTTTCCTCTGTCCCTCCTCCCACGCTTTCAGGATCGCTTCCTTCGCCTCGGCCTGGTAAGGTCTAAGCTCGTACATAAGCGTTCTCCTCGTTAAAACGGAATTTCGTCCGGCTGAGGTACCACCATGAGGGCTTTGCATTCCGGCGCAAAGTTCTTCTCGTCGTAATCGTAGAAACGGTCGACTTCATTCGCCTGGCGGGGATTCCCTTCGCGGTCGGTGTAATTCCGCGGCCGGAAGTGTGCACGACCTTTGGAGCCTTGGATGCTGTCCCAATCCATAAGGAGCTTCTCGCCGGATTTCTTGGCACCGATACACCGGAAGAAGGACGAGAGCTTCCATTCGAGTGTCTTGTACAACAGCAGGTCAAGGCGCGTTGTCGCAATTCCCTTATCCGTATGGACGGTCAAGGTCATCGATGCCTTATTGCAAGCGGGAATCTTGGCACCGCCCGGGAAACGTCCTCGCTCGAAGCTGGTGACGGTAAAGTTGTAATCACCGGGCTCCAGAATAATGAACTCGCCGCCGTCTACTTCGATGGTGTCGTTCCAATCAAGGCACATCTTGTCTTCGTTTTCAGGTTTTGCGTAATCGAACATGGTAAATTTCCTCCTTACACTTTCTCCGCATTTCTTGCGGTCTCAATAATGGTTACAATCTTCGGCCAATGCTTCATCAGCCATTCTTGGATGAACTTCTCGCTGTATTCGGCGACGGGGACATCTTTTGCGTAGTGGCCTCTCATGGCGACCACGTTTTGCACTTCAGATTCCAGAACGCCGCTGTCGCCCATCATCTGGTAGAGTGTCTCGTAAACGCTCATGGACGCATCGCCGGTCGTTGGAAGTTTCGTTACTTTCTCTTCCTTCGGCCGCTCGAAGGCAAAGGCGATGGCGTCGTAGTCGAGAGCCAGAACGTCCGGAAGATTGATGCGGCTCTTGGCGTCCCACGCCGGATGGTGGGATGTGTACATGACACGCTTGCCGCCTTGCGCTTTCTTGGTGTCGTTCTCACTCGTGACGACGTAGGTCTGGTAGTTGCAGAAGAGGAGCATGTCGCACCATTCTTTTAGGAGCGGGGCTGTCTGGCGTGAGAGCTTCATTTCCCATCTGTCGTAGGCTCCCATTTCATCAGGCTGCTCGAATTTCCGCATCTTGGCGTGGGCGGTGACGACAACATTGACGCCTGACTCGATCACCTTATCCAAAGCGCGGAGAAGTTTCACAAATTCCTCTGCCATGTACGTGTACCCGCGTCCGTAGCCGAAGGTCTCGATACTGTTTTGTTTGTACTTGGCGCAAAGGTAGGTGATGATAAGCTGCTCGGCCCAGTCGGCGGTGTCTATGACGAGCGTCTTGCAGATGCCTTTCGTCTCGGCGACTTCCTTGATGATAGAAAGCAGCTCGTCCCAGCTCTGGGGTTTGTCGATACGGCGAACGTCCATGTGGGCCGTGCCGCCTTCGGTGTCAATAATGACCGGGTCGGGAAACCTTGCCGCAAGACTTGATTTCCCAATCCCTTCAGGCCCGTAGATGACAACCTTCTGCGGGCGATGGATGATTCCTTTTGTAATATTGAGCATGGGTTTTCCTCCTTATCTCAGTGAATAGACTCTGTCGGATACAAGCTCGCAGCCCGGGATTTCCGCTCCGTCTGCTATCAATTTCTTGACTTCCACCTTGGCCACCTCAGGCGCGGGGATTCTGTAGCAGTTCGTAAGGTTCCGGCTCCGGAGCCAGTCGACGGCGGTCTCGGAATCGCGAACGAGTAGCTTGGTCGTCTTGCGGTACGAGAGCGTTGCAACGCCAAGGTCGGTTTTCTTGCCTTCGCATTCTCGGTCCAAGACCTCGAGGAGCTTGGCTTCCTTCTTCTCAAACCGTAGGCGTCTCGCTTTGAGCCGTTCCTCTTCCGACTTCATGGCGGCACGCTCAGCCCGGAGATTCAAGGTGAGCTTGGCCAAGTAGCGGAGAATGGAATCTTTCTCCATCTTCAAGGCGTCGATTTGAGCTAGGATTTCGTCTGTACCGTCCAGTACTTCTCCGGTCGCTTCATCGACTAAAATGGCATCGGCGAGCTTTTGTATCTCCGCATTAATTTCATACAGTTTCATGAGCTGCCTCCTTTGCCTCGCTGATTGAAAGTTCAGCGACATCATCTCCCGGAACGATGACCGTGAGTTTTGCCTTGTCTCCCAAGAAAAGTTTTAAGAGCTTTTCGCGGACGGTCAGTTTCTTGCATGCCGCGATCGCTCCCTTCGGTCTCTTGGAGACGGTGATTTTGAGTGCGTGTTTCATACGCGTTCCCTCCTTTCAGGAAAAAAGTGTTGAGGAAAAAGCTCCTCTACTTCTTAGCCACGGGAGGACATCAAATCTGACGGTTTTCAAAAAACTTTTTCAATTTTTCTTTCGCACGCTTAAGTTTCTGCGTGACGTTATTCTCGCTTTGACCGGTACGCGCCGCATATTCACGGATAGATTCCTGATTCAGCCATACGGCGATCGCGGCATCTGCCCATTCGGGTTTGTTGGCCAACGCTTCTCGGATGTCCTGGACGGCAGAGGAGTATTCGTCCTTTTCAGCCATGCGCCGCGAATACGCCGTGTCTTCCATGTTCTCTAAAGTATTAAAAGAAATTTCTTCTTTTTCCGGCTTAGGCTTTTTGGCAATGTGCCTCGTCTCGCGGTGGTATTGGTTGTAGTCCGGGCGATTAAACTTAATGTCAAAAGCACGCTGGACATTCGTCTCGCGCTCTGCCATCG